>VBOF01000033.1 GCA_005877855.1 Nitrospirota bacterium
CGCGAGAGAACCCCTACCATCTCGGGCCCAGCGAGCGGAAGGCGATCTGGTTTCCCAAGCTCAGTCTGCCGGCCATCGCGGCCTACACGCCGGAGCATTGGGACGTCGAGATCCAGGACGAGTCGGTCCGGGCGATCGATCTCGAGTATCCGGCGGATCTGGTAGGCATCTCGGTCATGACCTGTTACGCTCCTCGGGCGTACCAGCTCGCGGCCGAGTTCCGCAAGCGCGGCGTGCCGGTCGTCCTGGGCGGGGTCCATCCCACCTACTGTCAGGACGAGGCCCTGCAACACTGCGATGCCATCGTGACCGGCGAGGCGGAAGACTCCTGGCCGCGGCTGGTGGCCGACTTCGAAGCGGGCCGCATGCAGCGACATTACAAGATGGAGAAGTTCCCGGCCTTGGAGAACTACAAGCCGCCGCGCGTCGAGCTGCTCAGCGACGACGCCTACATGACGCGCATGTGCACGTTCACGACCCGCGGCTGCCACTTCGACTGCGAGTTCTGCAGCGTGTCGCCGTTCAACGGCAAGAGCACGCGGCGCCGTCCTGTCCCCGAAGTCATTGCGGAGATGACGCGAGTGAAGCAATGGGTCGCGGCCGAACTGGTGGCACGCATGAGCAAGGGCTCTATTGGGGACGCTTTGAAAATCATGGCGAAGCTCCGGATGGGCATCGTAGACGGCTCGATCTTCGCCTTCGTGGACGACCTCCACAACAGCAACCGGGCCTATTGCCGGGAGCTGTGGGCCGCACTGAAGCCCCTGAACATCAAGTGGGGGTGCCAGTCCACGCTCTTCTTGGGCGATGACGAGGAGATGGTCAAGCTGGCGGCCGAGAGCGGCTGCGTGTCGGTCTTCGTGGGCATGGAATCCATCTTCGAGGAGAGCCTGGGCGAGACGCACAAGCCCTTCAACCGTGTCAAGAAGTTCGAAGAAGAGATCAAGATGTTCCATGATCACGGGATCATGGTGAACCCCGGGATCGTCTTCGGGTTCGACAACGACGACGAGTCGGTCTTCGAGCGCACGGTCGAGTTCCTGATCAAGAACCACTGCGAGTTGGCCTACTTCAACGTGCTCACGCCGCTGCCTGGCACCCCGCTGCACGCCCGGCTGGAGGCCGAAGGGCGCATCTTTGACCGCAACTGGGCCCGCTACGACGGCAAGTACGTGACGTTCTACCCGACGCGCATGACGCCCGAGCAGCTGCAGGAAGGCTTTTACTGGGCGAATCACACCTTCTATTCGCTGCCCAACATCTGGCGACGGGTCTCGAATACGAGCCAGCGGATCATCCCGCGTTTCGTGATGAACAGGGAATTCCGCCGGGTCATCAAGCGGGCCTGCCCGCAAGGCCAGCTCTCGCCGGTGGCCGGCGTCATCAAGGCCTTGCAGGCGAAAATCCCGTCGGTGCAAATGGAAAATCCGATCCCCAACGCCCTGCTGGCCCTGAAGAAGGTGTCCGGCCAGGTGGATAAGTTCCTCAGCGTCAAGGCGCGCAAGCACGAAAAGCTCACGGCGCTGACGGTGGAGCTGGAGGGCGCGTTGGACCATTTCAACGCGGCGGAGTTGAAGAAGAGGCTGGCGGACGCAGCCATGCGGGCGAAGCTGGACATCATCGTGAACTTCGAGCACCTGCGGCACGCGTCTCCGCAGGCGCTGCAGACGCTGCTGGACGGCGAGTTCTTCAAGCAGGCTGCGCCCTCCGTACGTGTCCGTTTCCGCAAGCTCCGGGCCGCGTTCGACTCCGCCCTAGAGGACGTGAGCTTCCACGGGCAGGACCTGCTGGAAGAGGACTTGCAGGATGCCTGATTTCCGGTACCAGGACGGCGAGTTCTATTGCGAGGCGGTGCCGCTCCGCAAGATCGCCGAGGCCGTTGGGACACCGTGCTACGTGTACAGCCACGCGACGCTGGTGCGCCACTTCCGGTCCTTCGACTCGGCCTTCAGCGAGGTCCCGCACTTGGTCGCCTACGCGATCAAGGCCAACTCCAATCTGGCCTTGCTGCGGCTGCTGGCCAACGAAGGAGCGGGCGGGGACATCGTCTCGGGGGGCGAGCTGTACCGGGCCTTGCAGGCGGGAATCGAGCCCCAGCGGATCGTCTTCGCGGGGGTCGGCAAGTCGGACGATGAGGTCCGCTACGCCCTGCGATCGAACATCCTGATGTTCAACGTCGAGTCCTCGGCCGAGCTGCGGGTCATCGACCGGCTGGCGGGCGAGATGCACACCAAGGCGCGGGTGGCCCTACGCATCAACCCGGACATCGATCCCAAGACCCACCCGTATATCTCGACGGGTCTCAAGAAGAGCAAGTTTGGGATCAGCGCCGAGCGGGCGCTCGAGGAGTACAAGCTGGCGACGACCTTGCCGCATATCGAGATCGTCGGGGTGCACAAGCACATCGGGTCGCAGATCACACAGGTCAGCCCGTACGTGGACGCGCTCAAGAGAATTCTCAACCTCGTGGAGCAGTTGGCCGGCATCGGAGTCCATCTCCGCTACCTCAACGTTGGGGGCGGGCTCGGGATCACCTATCGGGACGAGACGCCGCCGCAGCCGCAGGACCTCGCGCAGGCCATTTCACCGCTGGTCAAGGACCTTAAGTGCATGCTGATCTTCGAGCCGGGCCGCTCCATTGTGGGCAATGCCGGCGCGCTGCTCACCAGGGTGCTCTACCACAAGGCGAACCCGGAGAAGGCGTTTCTCATCGTGGATGCCGCCATGAATGACCTGATCCGCCCGTCCCTCTACGGCGCCTACCATGAGATCAAGCCCGTGCGCGAGGTCCGGGACAAGCTCAAGAAGCAGGTGCTGGCGGACGTGGTCGGCCCGGTCTGCGAGACGGGCGACTTCCTTGCCAAGGACCGGATGATGCCGCTGGTGGACCCGGGCGAGCTGCTCGCTGTGATGAGCGCCGGCGCCTACGGGTTCAGCATGGCGTCAAACTATAACTCGAGGCCACGCGTGGCCGAGGTGCTGGTGAAGGACGGCGAGTTCCACATTATCCGGGCGCGGGAAGAGTACGCCGACCTGGTAAGGGGAGAGACAATACCCGCTTTTTTAAAGTAATTTCACATCGAGTCCCCCCACCCTTACCCTCCCCCTCGAGGGGGGAGGGGTGGGGAGTGAGTAAGTGGCTATGAAGAAGGCCCCGAAGAAGATCCCGTTCATGAAGTTGTCCGGTGCCGGCAACGATTTCATCGTGGTGGACAACCGGACCCGCGTGATGGACCCCAGGAAGATGCCGGCGTTCGTGGCGAGTGTGTGCACACGGCACCTCTCGGTCGGGGCGGACGGCCTCGTCTTCATCGAAAAATCCCCCAAGGCCCATTTTCGCTGGCGGTTCTACAACAACGATGGGGGAGAGGCCGAGTTCTGCGGGAACGGGGCCCGCTGCGTCGCCCGGTTCGCCTATCTCAAGCGGATTGCCCCGAAGAAGATGCGGTTCGAGGGCGCGGCCGGCGTGGTCGAAGCCACGGTGGACGGTGAGCGCGTGACCGTGCGCGTGCCTGATCCGACCGGCCTCCGGTTGAATATGCGTCTGGACGTCCCCCCGAACCGGCGTCGCAAGACGGACGCGGCGGCGCTCTCCGGTCCGGCTCAGATCGGGATGACCGTGGAAGGCCACGCCATCAATACCGGAGTCCCCCACTTCGTCTATTTCGTCGAGCACACCTCGACTGCCGAGGTGATCGGACTCGGGCGGCAGATCCGCCGTCACCCGGCTTTCAAGCCGGCTGGCACCAACGTGGATTTCATCGAGGTCGTGGACCGGCGTACGATCCGCGTTCGCACGTACGAGCGAGGCGTGGAGGACGAAACGCTGGCCTGCGGCAGCGGGGCCATCGCCGCGGCTTTGATCGCCGCCGTGGTCCACAAAGTCGAGTCGCCGCTGACAGTCCTGCCCTTGAGCCGGAGCCCCCTGGCTGTGTCGTTCCGGGTGGACGGGCCCCGGTTTACCAACATCACCCTGACCGGCGAGGCGCGGGCGGTGTACGAGGGCTTCATGCATTCTAATGCCTGGGAGTACAAGCTGCGATGAGCTTCACCGGATCGCTGGTCGCCATCATCACGCCTTTTCGCCATGGCAAAGTAGACGAGAAAGCCCTCGGCGATCTGCTCGAGTGGCAGATCGCAAACGGAACCGATGGTATCGTGCCGTGCGGGACGACGGGCGAGTCCGCCACGCTGACCCATGAAGAGCACAAGCGGATCGTCGAGTTCACCGTGCAGGCCGTCAGGCGTCGCGTGCCGGTCATCGCCGGCACGGGGTCCAACTCGACGGACGAGGCGATCGAGTTCACCCGCCATGCCAAGGCCGTCGGCGCGGACGCGGCCCTCCTGATATCGCCGTACTACAACAAGCCAACCCAGGAGGGCCTCTACCGGCACCACAAGGCCGTGGCTGAGGCGGTGCAGCTCCCGCAGATCCTGTACAACATCCCCGGGCGCACCGCCGTGAAC
>VBOF01000034.1 GCA_005877855.1 Nitrospirota bacterium
AGGAGCTTGATGGTACGATCCCGTCCCACTCCGAACGTCGCGGTCGCCCACTCGCCGACGCCGTCCACAGTCAGGATGGCGGCCTCGCTGTATGGGGAGCAGTAGAAGGCGCTGGCTGCGTGCGAGAGATGATGGCCGCTGAAGAGGATCCTCTCGGACGGAATCCCCACCCGCTTCCGGATCAGTCCCTTGATCCAGAGCTTCTCAGCGAGCCACTTGATCATCGACTCGCGGAAGACTCGGAAGGATCGCGGATAGGTCGCCAGCGTCGACATCAGAATGCGGTCGAACTTGACAAAGGGCTTCTCGTAAAAGACCACCCAGTCCAGATCCTCCCCACGCAGTCTAGCGGTCCGGAGGCAGAACTCGATGGCTCGGATCGGAAAGTTCGCGTCGTGCTTGATCCGAGAGAAGCGTTCCTCCTCGGCGGCGGCGGTCACGACGCCATCCTGGACCAGCGCGGCTGCTGCATCGTGGAAGAAGCACGAGATGCCCAGAATATTCATATTATCGTCCCCAAAACTGCTGCCTCATGGCGGTGAGCCTGGCTGCATATCCGGTGCCTTGAGGCAGCCGATGCCAGGAGGGAGCGCCCCGCAGACCTAGGGGATCCATGAAGAGCCGGACTGCCAATGCAAACGGCGCGATGACGACGAAGTACACGAGGCTCAGTATGAGGAATGACTGAAACTGCACTATCTTCCTCAAGATGATCAGCCAACCCCGCCAGAGTGCGCTAAGCATGGTGTTTGCTTCCCTGCTGACCGATAAGAATCTTTACGATCCGTTCGGAGGACCGGCCGTCCCACAGGGGCGGCCCGCCATTGGGCCGCGGTGGGTGATCGAGGGTCCACAGAGCCTCGTCTACGATCCGGGCCGGAGCGGTGCCGATGACCCGGTTGGTGCCATGCGTGACAGTGACCGGGCGCTCCGTGGTGTTGCGGAGGGTGAGACAGGGGACCCCGAGGACGGTGGTCTCTTCCTGAATGCCGCCGGAATCAGTCAAGACGAGCCGCGCGTCCGTCATGAGGGACAGGAATTCCAAATAGCCCAGCGGCTCCACGACCAGTAGTCGGCCGTCCTGGCTGCTATTGCTCTGCTCGTGGGCCTTAAGGAGGTGCGTGAACCTGGACTGCTCCAGTTGCTGGCGGGTGCGCGGGTGGCATGGGAAGACGATCGGTAGTTCGGTCGCGAGGTCTTGGACTGCCCCCAGAATCCCGGCTAGCGTGTCGTCATTGTCCACATTGCTTGGGCGGTGGAGTGTGAGGAGGCCATAGGGCCGAGGTGGCAAGCCGAACTCCTCCTTCATGTTCAGCGTCTTGGCCCGCTCGCGGTGTTTGAGGAGCGTGTCTACCATGACGTTGCCAACGAAGAAGATCCTCTCTTCCGCGATCCCCTCCCGCAGGAGATTTTTCCTCGCGCTGGGCTCGGTCGTGAACAGGAAGTCGGAGAGGTGATCGGTGAGAATCCGGTTGAGCTCTTCGGGCATGGTCCGATCGAAGCTCCGCAGCCCTGCCTCTACGTGCGCGACCTTGATGCCAAGCTTTGCCGCGCACAAGGCCGCGGCCACCGTTGAATTCACATCGCCAAAGACCATGACCAGATCTGGCCGCTGCTCAGTTAATACTGACTCAAGCCGGAGCATGATGAGGCCGGTCTGCTCTCCGTGCGAACCAGACCCGACCTGGAGATGCAGATCGGGTTCCGGCATGCCCAACTGCTCAAAAAAGAGCTCTGACATCTGCCGATCGTAATGTTGGCCCGTGTGGACCAGGGCGATCGACATCTCGGACCGCTTTCCAAGCGCCTCGATCACCGGCGCGGCCTTCATGAAATTCGGTCTCGCTCCTACTACGCACAAGACTTTCATCGTGCGCCAACCATTTCCATGTGCTGCTCTACGACTCCTTTCATCACAAGGCTCTGTCGCGTCTCGCAAACCGAATAGCCCCAACGAGAGCCGCACAATTCAAAAAGCAGAAGGCAAAGACGGCGAAGGTCCACCATGGCGCATTCCGAGTGCCGCTAATCCCCATCCCGCAAGCGCCAACGCCAGTTAAGTTCATGGGGCTACGGCTTACTTAAGTGCTTGCGAGAGACAGGAGGCAGGAAAAATGCTACGGTGCTAGGGCACCACGGAAGTGGAGGATAAACACCCTGCTGGCGGCAATGGCAGGGCTAGGTGTTCACCACCTGCTCGACAGGTAGCACCACGCGTGCCTGGTACGTGAGCGTCCGCAACAACAGCACGACCCGTTCGTGGTCGCTCATCTCTCGTTCAAAGACTGCTTCCAGCCCCTGAAGATGACCCGCATGAATCCGCACGACCGCTCCCGGTGTGAACGAGACCGCAGGTACAGCCAGGCAACCATCTTGCAACCTCGCTCTGATTCCTTCGATTATTTCTTCGTCCACGATTGCGGGGATCGAGCCAAACGCCACCACGTCGAGCACCCCGTTGGCATATTTCGCAGCCCTGTAGTGAACGGCCAGATTCAATCTCGCGAAGAGATAGCCGGGGAAAAGTGATCCGATGATCATCTGCTCCCTCCGCCGGATCACCCGCCGCTGCTTCATCTGAGGATAGAAGGTCTCGACACCCAGCCGCTGCAAGCTCAGCTCAGCCTGACGTTCGTGATTCGGTTTGGCGCGGACTGCGTACCAATGCATCGTGCGTTACTCCTCCTGATACGAACTGGTGGCATTCTTGCCAGGACGTGGTCCAGGCGAGCCGCGGCCGAGCTTCGAAGTTCGACTCAAAGATTCCGATGCGCTCGGGGCCCACTTGGTGCGGGGTGAATGAGCAGTCGTGCGGCAAGGCTCTGCCCCCTCCTCGTACAAGAACCTCATTGGCGCGATCGCTTCGCGAATCGGGCCGAAACTGAACTCGTTCATCAGATGAATCAGGCGGTCCTCAGTTTTATGAAGGTTGACGTAATGCCGTAAGCGAGAGAGCAGACGGCCGTGCATCCTCGGCTGGTCTGGATCGAGCTCCCAGGAACGTAGACACATGACCAGGGGCTGACCGTCAGCTCCGCCCCACTTCAGCAACCGAAGGAGCAACCCATAGGGCAGGAGGCGGAAATACCCGTCGCCCGCGAGTGACATCCGGACCCCAGCGATCTGGATGGTCGAGGGCGGGATCTCCCAGAGCGTCCCGGCCTCCGTGGACAGGCATCGGCACAAAGCATCAATCCCGGACTTGCCGTTGCGATGGGGGACAATCGGCAGCAGCCGCAGTTTTGGAGAGACACTGGAGTCATAGAAGTACCCCTCCTCCACCAGAATGGGAAGGGCCCAGGAGGTCTCTTGGGTGATGGTGAAATTCGGAGCGCGATAGCCCAGCACGGGTTGGGCAAGAATATTCTCCAGAACCGTCTTCGCCTTACGAACATCCTCCCTAAATCGCTCTGGGGTCTGGGCGCTGATCAACTCGTGCGCGTAGCCGAGCGACGACACCTCGTGGCCCATTTGGGCAATGCGACGGACAAGTTCGGGATGCCGCTCGGCCACCCAGCCAAGGACAAAGAATGTTGCCCGGACATCTTCCTTCATGAGGATGTCGAGGAGCCTTTCAGTCGTTCTTTGCACACGGCTCTCGAACTGGTTCCAGTGGCGTCGCCGCATCGGAGAGTCGAACGCTGACTCGTGAAAATGCTCTTCGATATCGAAGGTCAAGCAGCGAATCGGGTTCATGGTCGGGTTTATCTCGCGCCTTTCTTGCACAACACAACGCGAATCGTTTCCAAGAGAATCCTCAAGTCCAGGACCAGTGAGAGGTTCTTAAGGTAATACAAGTCATACTGAAGCTTGAGATGCGCGTCTTTGGGCGATGCGGCGTACCGAAATCGGATCTGGGCCCAGCCGGTGATGCCGGGTCTCACCGTGTGGCGGAGGTCGTAATAGGGTATCTTGTTCCGGAGTTCCTGAACGAAGACCGGACGCTCAGGTCGCGGTCCCACCAGGCTCATCTCTCCCTTCACCACGTTGATCAACTGCGGCAGTTCGTCCATTCGCCATTTCCTGAGCCAGCGGCCGACCCGGGTGATCCTCGGGTCCTCCACGGCCGCCCAGCGGGCGCCATCCTCCTCGGCGTCACACTGCATCGAGCGGAACTTCCAAATCATGTATGGCTTGCCACGGAGGCCGACCCGCAGCTGCCTGTAGAACATCGGACCGTCCGATTCGAGCTTGATGAGCGTTCCGACGAGAGCGAACAGAGGCGCGAGCACCAATAAGCCGGCAGTAGACAGCAGCAGGTCCATCAACCGCTTGAGCCCCATGGTGAGGGCCCTGCGTTGAAATCCGCTGGAGAAGATCAGCGCGCTCGGCTTGAGTAGATCAATGGACAGACGCCCAGACTCCTGCTCGAACAACTGATGACCGTCTACGACCTCGACACCGGCAGACTTGAAGTCCAGCAGCGTCTCCATCGGAAGTCCGCTACGCCGATCGTCAAGGCAAACGGCGATGGTACGGACGTCATGGCGCTCCACGATCTCGAAGAGCTGCTCAAAGGTGCCGATGATCGCCGGATTCACGAGTCGTACCCCCACCCGGGTGGGATCGCGGTCGAGGAACCCGATCACGTCGTACCGGGAATTCCGTTGGGCGACCAGGAGCTGCCCGAGCTCCTTCGCCTGCTGACCGGTGCCCAGAATCAGCAATCGCTTGCGGAGTCGGGGTAGACGCATGACATTCGGTACCGGCTGATTCAGAGCATGGATGACGTTCATGACATTCATACGCATTTCACTTCGCTTCTTGGACGTTGTAATAGTTACGTATGTAATAGGGCATCCCCTCGGCCTGCACGCAGGTAAGGACGACCCCCACCTGACTCTTCGGCTTGAGCGAGTTCAGCGCTCTCTGAACCGCCTCCTGCGGCGTTGAACCGGCCCGAATCACCATCACAAGGACATCCGCCATGCCACCCAGCACATTCATGTCCGCAAGGGGCAGAATGGGCGGGGCATCCAGGATGATGTATTCATACCGGTTCCGAAGCTCGGAGATAATGGCGTCTAGTCGGCGAATCTTAGACAATTCCACTGGCCGATCCAGCGCGCGTCCGGTGGGCATGATCCAAAGCGGTAATTCCCCGAGACGCAGCAAACAGCAATCGAGTGGCTCGGTCTCCTGGAGTAAATCCGTCAGTCCCGGTTTGGAAGCCACCCCGGCATAGGCATCCAGGGTGGGATTTTTCAGGTCCCCATCGATGAGTACGGTCACCTTCCCCAGGTCCTGCGCCAAGACATACGCGAGATTGACCGCCGTGGCCGATTTCCCTTCACCCTTCACCGAGCTCGTGACTACCACGACAGTGTTTCTTCGTTCCGCGTTCATCAACGTGAGCCTTGTGGCGGCCACCTTGAACTGCTCGGCCACCAGAGATACGGACTTCCATTTGGCGACCAGGTTGAGCTCGGGGACAAGGCCATCAGGGGATCCGTTCTTGGCGAAAATGCCTCCGATTCGATTTCTATTGCGACGCCAAGCGGTAAACATCGCGCTCCACTTGCGCTCAGCTCCCCCCTCACCATCAGCCTCCCCGCTTCCATGGGGAAGCGTGGTAAGAGGCAGCGGGATAGCGTGGGCAGTAGGCAGTGATTTGGTGGAGCCGTTGGTATAGGCCGTCTGGAAGTCGGGGATAGCGGCTAGAACGGGGAGCCCGAGCAGCAACTCGGCTTCTTCGGGGCGGCGGAAGGCCGGTTTCAGTTGCTCCATAGTGATGGCCCCTCCGAAGCCCAGCCCGCATCCGAGGGCGAGACCGATCAGCATGATGCGGAAGCGGTCCGGCTTGTCGGGATTCTCGGGCAGGTTGGCCGGGTCAATGATGCGGAATTGCTCGCCCTTCTGCCGCTTCTCCAGATTCTCTGCGACACGCGCATTGAGTTTCTTATCGAGCAGCGATTGATAATTCTTCTGCATGTTGTCGTAATCACGGACGAGGATCATCAACTCCTGCTCTCGGGCTGGCGTACGGTCGACCCGGCTCTCGTAGCTTTTTATCTGCATGGTGAGCCGCCGCTGCCGCTCTTTGAGCCCGGCGAGTTCGATCTTCATTTCATCCCCATCCTTGTTCAGGGTCTGGAGGTAAGGATCGAACCGTTGGACCGCCCCGGAACCCGTTTCCTCAGGCTTTACTCCATACTTCTTGGCTAGCTGCGCCTCGACCTCCTTCATTTCCTGCTTGGTCTGGACGATATCCGGATAGGTGTCCTTGTATTCCGCCGAGAGTGTTGCCAGATTGCGCTCCAGCTCTTTGAGCCGCGCGAGAAGCGGATCGATCGCGGCCGGCCCCCCCAGTCCGGCTGTCGAACCGCCAGGCGTGCCTCCGGTTGCCTGGTATTCGCGAATTGCTTTCTGGATCATGTTCTGGCGGTCGGTGAGCCGATGGATGTTTTCAGTGACTGCGATCAGATCGGTTTGCAGTCGGTCAAGGGCATGGAGGTTCGCATCCGTTTGTTGGGGCAATTCACCCATGTACTTGGTTTTGAACTCGCTCATCAAATGCTCCTTCTGTTCCAGACGGTCCTTTGCCAAGCGCAGTTCCTGCTCGAGGAACTCGGTGGCGCCTTCCACCAGTTGCTCGCGGACCTTGAGGTTCTCCTCGATGAACTGCGAGGTGAGTTTCGCGGTCACCTTCATGGCTGTCATCGGGTTCTCGTGCGCGAAGGATATTGAGAAGGATTCCACGCTCTTGCCGCGGGGACCTGCCGTGCCGACTGTCTCGACCTTGATGTTCTTGCGCATGCCCTCGATGACAGCCTCGAGCCCAGACTGCCGAACCTCGCTCTGGTAGAGCTTGAACTCCTCAATGACACGACTGAGCAGTGTGCGGCTCATCCACTAGGATCAACGTGCTCGATCGGTAGCTCTTGGGCAGAACCTTGCACAACACACCTGACACCACAAGCGAAAGCAGGATGCATCCCAGGATTATCCATCTCCTCCGGACCGCGATGTTCCAGTAATCCACAAGTGTGAGGGTCGCTGCCGCGTTCATAGTCAATTCCATTCCGCCGTGAGCCCGATCATGACCATATTGCGATCGAAGCGAGAGAGCTGCCCCGAGGATTGCGACTTATATTCGCTGTTCGTGTACGACAGGGTCGCATTCAAGATGCGGGACACTTTATAGTTCAAGCCGACCGTTACCCAGTAGGATTCAAAGGCTAAAGTTCCAGCGGGAACTGATTCGTTCTTGGCGTAATTGCCGTTCGCCGTCACGGTCAGAAGAGCGGTCACTCGATGCGAGACTGTCGCCGTCACCACCTGGCTGAGTAAGGGTAAACCAGTGTTAAAAAAACTCGGGTAGACTCCTCTCGAATAGGAAAGACTCGCGTCGGTGTTCTGGAATTTCCCTTCCACGGAGACACCCCCCTGATACTGAACCCTGTTGCTCGGTTCAATCACGGTCATTCCGCCCGTGACGTTGGCCGTCAGTATCGGAGTGAAGGCTCGGGTCCACCCCATGCTGCCTCCATGGGTGTGGAACCCTCCACTACCACCGCCCTGGCTGAAGTCCGCCTGCTGGTACTGGTAGGTCAGGGTCGCCCTATCCAGCGGGGAGACCTTCAGTTGAGGTCCGGCAGTGACAGTCTGAAAGGTGGTATTGAAGAACTGGCCAGTTGTGGGCGAGACAAATGTCGTTCCGAAATGTATTTTCTGGTGCAAATAGGTGGCTTGAAGATCTACCCTCGGCGAAAGGCTATACGATCCGATGGCCGATCCCGCATTGGTAAGGGAATTCGCCCGCCCAGCCTGGATTCCTCTCACAAACGCCTCGGAGACTTGGCTCCCCGATCCCGGAGCCACAAACGCCGGCGCCTGCGGAGTGAAATAAAACGTGTCTGAGACCTTCAATCCCGCTCCGCGCACAAGCTGTGCGACCGCATTGTCCAGATTGAGAGTCACACCGCCGTTCAGCGCGATATAGTTCAGCCCGGGATTCTTGACATACACCTCACCGGTGGCCCCGCCCTGAACAGTCCCCTCTATCAGGCGGCCCTTGTGATCCACCTTCACCTGCGGGGAGATGTTCGTGACATAATCTTCCCGGTTCCCGCCCGGGACAAAAAACACGTTGCTGTCATAGCGCTCTGACACGGCAATCGAGGGCACTAGTCTCGTGTCGCCATGGGCGAGTCTTGGAGTCGTCAGGGTCATTGTTGCGATCGTCCCTGCCATTGCCACAGCCAGAGGACGGGCAAAGAGCTTAGGGCTCCATGCCATGCCTCTATGGCACCACAACGATGTCTGCGGCCTTCAGAATGAAGTTTCCTAGTTCACCCTTCCCGGACACCAAATCGTCGTATCGCGCGGGAATGCGAATCTCATGTGGTCGGCCGTCCCCGTTGGCGCTATTCCGCACCACCTGCATCTTGTTTTTGGACGCGTAGATCGTGAATCCTCCCGCCATCGCGATCGCCTGCAGGACCGTGGTATGCGATTTGAGCTGGTACTTGCCCGGCTTGGCCACTTCCCCCAGCACATACACGTTGTAACTGTTCACTTCCTTGACGGTGACCGTCACGGAGGGGCTTTCTTTGAACTCTTTCAAGCGCGCGGCGAGACGTTCAGCAAGCTGGTTTGCCGTCACTCCTCTTGCTTCCACATCTCCGATCAGCGGGATGGAGATCATCCCATCCGGCCGCACGATGACCGTCCGAGAGAGATCTTGGTTGCGCCACACCACTACATCGAGCACGTCCTCAGGCCCAATCAAGAACTCCTTGGAGGATCCATTGACTTCGTCGAGCACCTCCTTCGGAAGGCCAGTACACGCCACTGCCGCCGCCAGCACCGTGAGCACGATGAGGACGCTACGCGCGCGTTTTGCCATTTGCATGTGACCTTTCCCCATGGAATGCGTCATGGTTTCGGACGGCACCACCACCGTGTTGCGCGCCGCCATCCCGCCTCCGTGGACCACGAGGTTACCTCCGCCGAGCGACTGCTCCACCAGCTGGGCCAGCGATGCCCTTCTGAGCCGCTTCTCCTACGGCGACCCGGTCACATGCGGCACCACGATATTACCGCCGCTCAGCACCTGCGCATTACCCGCTGCAGGACTGGGCAGGTACAGGCCGTTTGACCCTGCCGTCACCTGGACCCAGAACTTGTCTTGGCCAGTCCCAGGCTCACGATTGTCCTCGACATAGGCAACGAAGGAGTTGTTGCCGGTTGCGTCCGGCCACCCGGGCTCGATGTAGGTCGCCTTGCCGCTAAACGTCGCGGTAGCGCCGCTGATGGCCATACCGCCCAAGGCGTTGCTCTTCATCCGGTAGATGCTGCCGTCGGGTCGATGGCGGATCACGAGGAGACTGCCTTGGGTGTTGGTCTGGCTCTTGTTGTACTTAATGGTGAACCCGAAGTTCGTTTTCTCTCCTGTCCCAGGCCACGAGATCGTGCCACCACCGGTCGTAAAGCCAAGGCTCGGATCGTACACGGTCAGCACGCCTTCAGTGCCGCCCGTGTAGTAGTTGCCAGTCACGATCGCGTCGACTTCATAGGTGTTTACTGCGACGCCGGAGAAGCTGCACGTGAACGTCTTTGTCGAGTAGCCGCTGCCAGCGGTCGCGCCGGTGCAGGCTACAGGGCCAATCGGCGACCCGGGGCCCACCGGCTGCAGCGTGACGCTCACGCCCGCCAGGTTAATATCGCCGGCCAGCGCCAAGGAGCCGCCCTGCGGTTCAGGATTGGTCTCCTTCACCACGACCGTGAGTGAGAAGCTGGCCGTCCCGCCAGGAGACCCGACTTGGGCTGAACCAGAGTTGTAGGAGGCCGTCGCGTCTTCCTTCGTTACAGTAAGGCTGCCTTTGAAATAGGTAATGGTATAGTTGACAGAGGTTTGGCCCGAGCAGGTGATGTCGTAGGGGCCTACCGGGCTGGTGGCCGTCGCCGTCGTCGAGCAGTTCAGCGTGCCCGACAGGTCTCCCGGACCTTGACTCAGCACGAACCCATTGTACGTGGCGTCGAGAGTCGGCAAAGCGTCAGAATACTGCTTGGTCTTGTTGTTGCCCGTGATCGTCAGCGTCACCTGCGTGATTGTCAGCGCGGTGGCGTTCCCAACCGCCTGTACGAAGGTGTAATTGCCGTTGTTGGCGGTCAGCCCGGAGCCGTTGATCGCGTAGCTGCCCACGGGGCTGGTGGCGGTCGCCGAACTCGAGAATGTCAGCGTGCCCGTCGTTGCGCTCGTCCGCGTTTCGAGATTGACAAAGCCCGTCACTGTCCCCGTAAACGCCGG
>VBOF01000035.1 GCA_005877855.1 Nitrospirota bacterium
CACGTGGAGGTGTTTCCGCACGTCCGGATGGCGCTCGATGACGTCGTCATCCGGGAAGCGGACGGCCAGGAGGAGTTCCTCTCCACCGAGCACCTCTTCCTCGACTTGCGGATCTTTCCGCTCTTGAAACGCAAGGTTCTGGCCAAGCGCATCGCACTGGACATGCCTAAGGTAAAGATCAAGCGCGGTCCCGACGGCAAGCTGAACATCGCCGATCTGTTTGCCGCGACCGCCGACACGACCGGATTCACGACCCCGCTGCTGGGCGAGGAGGTGTCCATCGCTGACGGAGAGATCGCGTTTGAGGACACCTACGGCTCAGCCGCTCCCCGCACCGTTGCGTTCCGGCATGTGAACGCCACCATCAAGCGGACCGGTATGCACCTGGAGTACCGGTTCTTCGCCGCGATGCCCCAGGAGGGAGGCGACGCAACGATCACGGTGACGGGCGTGGCCGCCCGACAGGCGTTTGAGCAGGCAGGGGCGGCAGGCAGGGCGACCGGACGGGTGGAAGCCAAGCGGGTGGGCCTGGCGCGGCTCGCGCCGTTCCTGAACGACAATATAGTCCTGCGCGGAGTCCAGACGCCGGTTGATCTGGCAGCCTCCTACGAGTACCGCTGGGCGACGGGCACGCGCGCGCTGGACATCAAGGACCTGACCGCGACGGGCGGCGAGACGACGATCGCGGGCAGCATCGGCTTGGCCAAATTGTTCTCCCCCCGAATGCAGGTCAGGGCCTCGTTGTTGACGACCACGCCGTTCAAACTGGAGTCCCTTGTCGCCAGCATACCCGAGGAGGTGATCCACGCCCATTCGCTGGGGTTTTTGAAGGAGAGCCAGATAGCCGGTTCGGCGCAACTGGTCTGGTTACAAGTGGCGTGGATGCCAGAGCAGGAGCACCGGCTGACCGTCCAGGGGGAAGTGGACCTGACAGAGGGCAGCGCGGTGGTGGGCGTGCATCACGTCCCCATTTCTGGTGTGAAGGGCAGGCTGGTGCTCACGGGTGACCGGATCGTCATCGAGCATCTGACGGGCCGGTACGGTTTGGCGGAGGTGACGGAGGGGAGAGGCGAAGTGACATCCCTCGCGCAGAATCCCCATCTCTCCCTGGACATCAAGGGGAAGGTCTCGGCCCAGGAGCTGGCCGTGATCGTGGCCCGGTTCGCGCCGAAGGCCTTGCTGCCCGCCGGACCGGCCAGCCTCACGGGATTGCAGGGCGAAGCCGACGCTGTCGTCAAGCTGGCGGGTCCGCTGGCCAAGCTCGACCAGCTGGAGGTGGAATGGGGTCTTGAGGTGAAAGACCTCGGCTTCACGGACCGGCGGCTGTCCCTCCCGTTCGCCGGCCTACGCGGCGGGGTGCATTCCGTCCGTCGAGGGGTCCGGTTCGAACGGCTGAGCGGCCATATCGGCAAGTCTTCCGTGGCGCTAAACGGGGAGATCGCGGTCCAGTCCGATAACAAGGCCCATTACACCCTGACGGTGTCCGGCCAGGCCGATACGGAGGAGGCGTTGGGGGTCTTCGTGCGGGAGTCGTCGAAGACATTCGTGGCGGACGGCGTTGCGGGCTTCGGATTCAGCGTCTTGGGGCGGACCGGCGAGCTCCATAGCATCGGACGAGTAGATGTTCGTCAAACAGGGATCACCCACGCCGTCGGGGTCCGCAAGCCCATCGGCATTCCGGGCGCAGTGGAGTTCGATCTCTTCTGGGAGCCTGGTCGGAGCCTGAAAGTGCGGCGGCTCATGGTGGAGATTCCTCCACTCAGTGTCCACACGAAAGGGCTGCTGACCCTTTCGGAGCCGGGGCGCTTCGAGCTTGACGTGAAGGTTCCGGCCTTTTCCTTCAAGGCACTGCCGAAAGGACTACTGACCTCCAAGACCGCGCTGACCGCGGGGACGTTCCAGACCAGTTTTGTCGCAACCGGGTTGCTCGACAACTGGCGGGCCGCAAAGCTGAACGGGCAGGCGGAGGGGAAGCAGCTCAGGCTCAAGCTCGAAGGGATGAGCGCGCCGATCGAAGATTTCAACCTGCAGATCACTTTCGAAGACGACCGCATTGCGATCGAGCGTGGCGCTCTGAGGATCGCGGACAGCCGGATCAACGCCATCGGGGATATCCGGGGATGGCGGGGCGTGCCGCGCATCCAGGCTGTGGTGGAATCGCCCAGCCTCGACCTGGCTTTGCTGATCCCCGAAGGCGAGCGCTCGCCGGTGCGGGGGGCGTTGGAAGTGATCAGCGGGAACGCCAAGCTGGCGGCGACCGCCTCCGTCAAGCACGCCCGCTACCGGGGCGTCCCCTTCGACGAGGTCCAGGCGACGGTGAACGGCGCGGACGGAGTGCTGGTGGTGGACCCCATCACGGGCAGGATGGGGACGGGCACGCTCGCCGGACAGGCCCGCATCGCGTTGCCCCAAGGCAAACCGGCGTCGGTGGAGGCAAGCCTGCACCTGCAAGGCATCGCGGTGGAGCCGGTGTTCCAAGCATTTGGCATCAAAGAGCCGCCGTTTACCGGCGTGCTCAAGCTCGATGGCGCGATCAGTGGAAACGGCAACGATCCTCGAGGGACTGCGCGTACCCTCAACGGGAATGTCCGGTTGGTGGTCGAGAAGGGGTATTTCCAGAGGCTCTCCGCGACCGCGAAAGTGGTCAGGTTGCTGGACCTCCCTAGGCTGTTGGCGGACAAAGCGGAGGTTTCCGAGAAAGGCATGCCCTTCGACTGCATGTCCGGGCGGGTCGTCGTGAAGAACGGAATTGCGGAGATCCAGGACTATCGGCTGGACAGCCAGATCATGAAAATGACCGCCGCGGGCACCTATGACATTCCCAATGACCGCTACAATATGGTGATGGTCGTCACGCCCTTCGGCTCCTACGAAAGCATCCTGCAATCCATCCCGCTTTTCGGCAAGCTGTTCGCCGGGGAGCGCGAGGGATTCTCCACCGCCTTCTTTGAAGTCAAGGGCCCATTGATCGATCCCCAGGTCACATGGCAGCCGATAAAGTCGGTCGGGTCGGGATTGACCGGTCTTGCCCAGCTTGCCTTCGATGTCATGAAAAACTTCATCCTGCTTCCGAAAGAGGTGATTGCACCCTCGGAGAAGGCGTCGAAGTCGCCTTGCTCCGCTCAGTAAGGCCATGGTAGCATCACCGATGATGTCTACCGAACCTGACATTCTGATCATCGCGGCGAGCGAGACCGATGCCAACCTCTATTACGCCACCCGGTTTCTGGCCCCGGACCCGTTCATCTTTCTCCGCATCAAGGGAGAGAAGATGCTCATCATGAGCGACCTGGAAGTGGACCGGGCGCGCGCCACGGCCGCCGTGGACACCGTCCTGTCCTACTCGGAGTACGAGGGACGACTCAAGCGACGGGGAGCAGCGTCGCTCGGCGCGGTGGACGTCGTGGACGATTTCTTGAAGGAGCGGGGCGTCACGCGCCTGCTCGTGCCGGAGAACTTCGGGTTTGAGCACGCCCGGCGGTTGCAGGAGCGCGGATACGTGTTGACCACCAAGCGGGAGCCCTTCTTCGAAGCGCGGGCCGTCAAGACCAACGAGGAAATTCAGGCGATCGAGGCCACGCAGCGCGCGGTGGAACTCGCCGTGCAGCGGGCCATCGATCTCCTGCGAGCGGCCTCCGTGAACGACGGCCTGATCGTTCACGAGGGCCGGCCCGTCACTTCCGAGCGCATCAAGAAGCTGATCAACGTGTCGCTGATGGAGGGGGACTGCGTGGCACAGCACACGATCATCGCCGGCGGGACCCAGGCCTGCGATCCCCACAACGAGGGTGCGGGCCCGCTCCGGGCCAACGAGCCCATCGTCATGGACGTGTTCCCCCGCAACACGACCACGCGCTACTTTGCCGACATGAGCCGCACAGTCGTCAAGGGCAGGGCGACGCGCGAGATGAAGCGGCTCTACGACACCGTGCTGGCTGCGCAGGAGGAAGCCATCGCCTCGGTCCGCAACGCCGCGGACGGGCAGACGATCCACAGCGAGGTTGTGCGGCGTTTCGAGGAAGACGGGTACAAGACCGGCCTAGTCAATGGACGCATGCAGGGGTTCTTCCATGGCACAGGCCATGGGGTCGGGATCGACATTCATGAGATGCCGCGGATCAGCAAGTCCGGGTCCC
>VBOF01000036.1 GCA_005877855.1 Nitrospirota bacterium
CCTCACCGGGCTCGGCTTCGAGATGGTCCTCTGCAACGCCTACCATCTCTACCTCCGGCCCGGCCATCAGCTGATCGCGGAACTGGGCGGCCTGCACCGGTTCATGGGATGGTCACGGCCGATCTTGACCGACAGCGGGGGCTACCAGGTGTTCAGCCTGGCGCCTCTCTGCAAGGTGTCGGACGACGGCGTGACGTTCCAATCCCACCTGGACGGCTCGCTGCACCACCTGACGCCCGAGCGTGTGCTCGAGATTCAGGAATCGCTCGGCGCCGATGTGGCGATGACCCTCGACGAATGTCTGCGGTATCCCGCGGCGGAGGACGCCGCCGAAGCCGCGCTCATGCGGACGACGCGGTGGGCACGGCGCTGTCGGGATGCGCGTCGCCGGTCCGATCAATTGCTCTTCGGCATCGTCCAAGGGGCGCATTATCCGGGCTTGCGCGCGCGCGCGGCCGCCGCGTTGGTGGAGATCGGGTTCGACGGCTATGCGCTCGGCGGCTTGAGCGTGGGGGAGGACAAAGAGGTGATGCACGCCGCGCTTGACGCGGCGGTGGCCGAGTTGCCGGAGTCCGCCCCACGGTACTTGATGGGGGTGGGCACGCCTGAAGACCTCATCGAAGGAGTCGCCCACGGTGTGGACCTGTTCGACTGCGTCATGCCCACCCGTCATGGCCGGACTGGCTGGCTGTTCACCTCGTTTGGGCGTG
The DNA here is from genome assembly GCA_005877855.1 of Nitrospirota bacterium. Classification (GTDB taxonomy): domain Bacteria; phylum Nitrospirota; class Nitrospiria; order Nitrospirales; family NS-4; genus NS-12. The sequence continues at coordinate 711 of VBOF01000036.1, forward strand.
TGTTGATCAAGAACGCCCAGTATGCGCGGGACGAATCGCCGGTGGACCCGGCCTGCTCCTGCCTGGTCTGTCGCTCCTACTCGCGGGCGTACCTGCGCCACCTCTTCCTGGCGAAAGAGATGCTCGGCGTTCGTCTCAATACCGTGCACAACCTCCATTACTTTGCGACCTTGATGACCGGCTTGCGGGACGCGGTCCGTCAAGGACGGCTGGCCGAATTTCGGGACCGGTTTTATGCGAACCGGGAGGCGTGCCAGACATGAGGAGCATGATCCTGCTGGCCCTCGCGCAGGCCCCCGCTCCGGCCGCCGTGCCGTCGGTCGGGGACCAGCTCGCCCAGATGCTGCCGATGTTCGTGCTGATCGTCGTCATCTTTTACTTTGTGATCTACCGGCCGCAGAAACAGCAGCGCGAAAAGCATCAGGCTCTGATCAGCCAGCTCAAGAAGGGAGACAAGGTGGTGACGAGCGGGGGGATCTGGGGGACGGTGACCAACGTCGGCAAGGAGACCGTGACCCTGCAGGTGGCCGAAAACGCCAAGATCAAGGTTGCCCGGGACCATATACTCCGCGTGCGCGGCGATGAAGCAGATGACTGACAGGCGCCACCGATGAAACCCGTCGCGGGGCGCTTGTTTCTGCTGAGCATCGCGGTGCTCGTATCGCTGGTGTTCTTTTTGCCCTCCACGCCGCTGTTCTCCGCCATGCCGGAGTGGTGGAAACAGTACTTGCCCAACAAGGGCATCACGCTCGGCCTCGACCTGCAGGGCGGCATCCACCTGGTGCTGGAAGTGGAGGCCGACCGCGCGGTCGAGATCAAGCTGGATCGAGACATGGCCGCCATGACGGAGCTCTTCGCCGAGAAGAAGCTCCCCGTGGAAAGCGTCAAACGGGCCGGCCCGACCGAGATCACGGTTGCGCTCTCGACGCCGGAGGCCAAGGAGGCTGTCCTCAACTTGACCGACGATCAGTTCCCGACGTTGAGCGGACGGTCCTCCGGTGACCGAACGCTGGGCTTTTCCCTGAGACCCGACGAAGCCGAGCGGATCAAGAAGGCGGCCGTCAGCCAGGCCCTCGAAACTGTCCGGAACCGCGTGGACCAATTCGGTGTGGCCGAGCCGCTGATCCAGCAACAGGGCCTTCGGCAGATCGTCGTGCAGTTGCCCGGCGTGAAGGACCCGGCGCGGGCCAAGGCCCTCATCAAGAACACGGCCTTATTGGAATTCAAGATGCTCGACGAGGACCACAAGGTCGCACGCCTGCTGCCCAGCCACATCCCGGCCGGGAAAGAAGACGACGTGCTCCGAGAGTTCGGGCCGCAGATCCCGCCCGAGGATGAGATCCTCTTCGAGCGTCATGTGGACAAGCAAACCGGGCGGGTGACGAAGACCCCGTATCTCGTCAAGAAACGAGCCGTCCTGACGGGCGATGTGTTGACGGACGCCCGTGTGGCGATCGGCCAGTTCCAGGAAGCCTACGTGTCGGTGACCTTCGACAGCACCGGCGCCAAGCTGTTTGAACGGATCACGGCGGAAAACGTCAAGAAGCGCATGGCCATCATCTTGGACAACACGGTCTATTCGGCCCCGGTCATTCAGGAGCGGATTGGTGGGGGCCGGGCGCAGATCACCGGCAGTTTCAGCACGGAGGAGGCGAACGATCTGGCCATCATCCTCCGCGCCGGCGCCTTGCCGGCTCCGGTGAAGATCATCCAGGACCTGACGGTCGGGCCTTCGCTGGGACGGGACTCCATCGAAAAGGGCGTGCGGTCGACCGTGATCGCCGGCACCCTGGTGATCCTCTTCATGGTGGTCTATTACCGGCTGTCCGGCGCCATCGCGGATTTGGCCCTCATGCTGAACCTCGTCTGCTTGGTCGGCGCGCTCGCCGGTCTCAATGCCACCCTCACCCTCCCGGGCATTGCCGGTATCATCCTGACCATCGGCATGGGGGTGGACTCGAACGTGCTGATCCTGGAGCGCATCCGGGAGGAGCTGCGGACGGGCAAGCCGGTCCGGCCGGCCGTGGATGCCGGCTATGACAAGGCGTTCCTGACGATTGTGGACTCGCATGTAACCACGCTGATCACGGGATTCGCCCTGTTTTTGTTCGGCACGGGCCCGATCAAGGGATTTGCCGTCACCCTGTGCCTGGGCATTGCGATCAACCTCTTTACGGCCTTGGTGGGGACGAAGGTCATCTATGATCTGCTCAACCGGCGGGGGCGGATGGAACGGCTCAGCATCTAGAGGCGGAGATGCTTGAAATCCTCGGCAAAACGTCCATCGATTTCATGGGGCTGCGGAGGTATTCCTTCGCCTTGTCAGGCGTCCTGGTCTTCGTCGGTCTGATCGCGCTCGTCCAGATCTGGCGCGGGGCGGCGAACCTGGGGATCGACTTCGCAGGCGGGACGGCCGTCCAGCTGAAGTTCGACCAGCCGATCCCGATCGAACAGGCCCGGCAGGCCCTGGTTCGTCACGGGTTCGGGGAGGTCGAGATCCAGGATATCACCCCCGGCAACAAGCTCCTGATCCGCGTCAAGGCCCAGACCGCTATTGAGGAGGGGGTCGCCGAGAAGGTCTTGGGGACCTTCAAGAAGGATTTCGCGTCGATCCCCTTCGTCGTCGACTCCAGTTATGAGATCGGTCCGACCATCGGGCAGAAGCTCCAGAAGGATGCCCTCATCGCCATCTCGATTTCGATGTTGGGCATCATTCTCTACGTTGCGGCCCGCTTCGAGTTCCGGTTCGGGATTGCGGCGGCGATCGCGACCTTTCACGACGTGCTGGCCGTGCTGGGGGTGTTTTACATCTTGGACAAGGAGATCACCCTCCTGCTCGTCACCGCCCTCCTGACGCTCGCGGGATATTCCCTGACGGACACCGTCGTGGTCTTCGACCGGATCCGGGAAAATCTCACGATGCGCCATCGGGATCCGCTCGCGACAGTCATCAACAATGCCGTGAACCAGGTCCTGAGCCGGACTGTCGTCGTGTCACTGACCGTCATACTCGTCCTCATTCCGCTGACCCTGGCCGGGGGGGAGGTGCTGCACGACTTTTCCCTCGCGTTGCTCCTGGGGGTCATCGTCGGGACCTATTCATCGGTGTTCGTCGCCAGCCCCCTGCTCATCCTCTGGAAAGGGACTCCGGGAAAGCTACTCCGCCGATCCTAAGGGTGTTACCTCCACTTGACAATTAGAGATACACCAAGGAAAATAAGCAGTTATCAGTCACCCCGGTGTTACCGAATTGAAACACTCCCGCCGAAGCCAGAGCCTCCAGCGCCGGATCATCACCGCCATGGTGCTGATCGGGCTCCTGCCCCTTAGCTTGGCCTTCGTCATCACCTATCTCGAAGAGCGCCAGGCCATCCGGGACACGATCGGGAGGGACTTTCGCCAGATCGCCATCGAGGCGGCGGGCAAGGTCGAATTACAAGTGATGCAGGGCGTCAGCGAGGCCCGTCAGTTGGCCACGATTCCGATCTTACGCGGCGCGGTCATCGATTCGAACCGGAGCTATGTGGGACGGGATCAGGCGGCCATTCGCCGGATCGTGCGTGAATGGGAGCGGCGGTGGGCCATGCGACCGCGCCAGGACCAGTACCCGGATTTCATCAACAAGATGGCGACGGACTATCTCAATGAATGGTTGCGGATCCGCAAAGCGGAATACGTCGCCATCTTCGTGACGGACGGCCAGGGGGCCCTGGTGGTGAGTTCCACGCCTGAGGCCCAATACGATCAAAGCCAAGCACTGTGGTGGAAGGCAGCCATCAACGGCGGCAACGGCCAGATCTACGTGAGCGACCTCGTCATCGACGAGAAGCTGGGATTCCACGTGCTCGATGTGGCGGTGCCCGTGCTGGATGACGCGCAGAAGGTGGCAGTCGGCGCCGTCAATGTCCGCCTGCGTCGCGATGAACTCTTCAAGGCGATCCAGGAGGTCCGGATCGGCGAACAGGGGCATGCGATGCTCTTGAGCACGGCCGGACGGCCGTTGATCT
>VBOF01000037.1 GCA_005877855.1 Nitrospirota bacterium
CGATGGACGACTCTGTGCGGCTTGCAATGAAATCCACAGGCGTTCGCTTCTCTACAGGGCGTGCGAACGTGTGGGATGCGTGGCTGGGCTTCAACATCAGTCACGGTCTCGGCATGTTCCTTTTCGGCGCTGCAGCAGTTTGGCTTGGCCGGAACCTAGAGCACGTCGAAGTTGCAAGAGCGGTGCTGGCCATTCCGGTCGTAATCGGACTTGCCTATTTCCTCCTGTCGGTGCGATTTTGGTTTTATGCGCCAGCGGTCGGTTCCGCCATTGCTACCGCCTGCTTCGTGGCAGCGTGGTGGAGCTATTGATGGCAGGAGTCAGCAAACGTTCCCCCTCACCTTGCTCCTCTCCCTCCAGGGGAGAGGAGAATAGGCTTCATTCCTTGACACTGCTCAGAACGCGCGCGTAGAGTAACTGTATGTTCGGCACCATGGGCGTCACAGAGCTGATCCTGATCCTGGCGATCGTCCTGATCGTCTTCGGCGCGGGCAAACTGCCGAAGATCGGCGAAGGTGTGGGCAAAGCCCTTAAGGGCTTCAAAAAGGAGATGCGCGAGGTCGAGCCGCCCCCGCAGGCGCCCGAGCAGGCGCAGGCGGTCGACGCGCAGGTCGTCTCTGGCGGGCCCCAGCCCGTGCCGCCGCAGCCGCCAGGTCAGCCCACCCCGCAACCCGCCGCGCCCGCCGCGCGCGTGCCGTCAGCGGCACCACCGCCCGCGCCGCCACAGATGGGGCCGGGTGCGACGCCCGGGACGACCGCGTACATGGTGGCCCAGCAGGCCTGGAAACCGGTCACGCCGCCTCCCGTCGCGCCTCCACCATCTCCGGCTGGAACGCCCAGCCCCGGAACACCGGGCTCGACTCCTGCGGCGCCGGCGCAGCCTTCCGGTTTCAAAGCCGTCGTGAACAAGGCCGCCGTCGAGCGCGTCATGGCCCAACAGAACGCCTTGAAGGCCAAACAACAGCCAGCTCAGCAGCCGGAGGCGAACGTGCCCACGATGGATCGCCAGGCGTTGGAAGCGGCCGGCATGCAGCCTCCCTCGGCAGCCCCTGCCAGCAAGGCTCCAAACCCGAAGGACCTGGAAAAGCTGGGGTCAGGCATTGGCGATGCGCTGCGCACTTTCCGGGAGGCCGCCAATGACGTGCGCCGCGCCATCGATCCGTCCATGCACACGATCAAGGCGGAAGTGGAAGCTGCGCAGAAAGAGATCCAGTCCTCGATCGACTACGTCAAGGAAACCCCCAAGGTCGAAGAACCGCCGAAATAAATGCCGATCCCCGCGGCCTTCCGTCTCTGCTGGGCGCCCCTCCTGATCAGTCTGAGCCTCGCCGGCTGCGTGGTGTCCACGGACTATGCGGCCCCTGCGCCGGAGCAGGTGCTGCCGCGCCTGCTGGCGGTGCTGAAAGACCCGAACCCGGAGCAACGACGCACCGCCGCACAGGCCCTCGGAAAGATCGCACGCAAGGAGGCGATCCCGACACTCGTGGAAGCGCTACGCGACCCGGATGCCGGCGTGCGCCGGAACGCCGCATGGGCGCTCGGCATGATCGGTGAAGCCGCCATGGGTCCGGACCGCTCGCCCCTCGCGTCGCTGCTGTTCGACCCCGACCCAGGCGTGCGCGAAGCGGCAGCGATGGCGATCGGGCTGACCGGTGATACACAGGCTGGGCTCGAACTGCTCCTTGAACGTATGAGCGAACCCGGCACGCCCAGTGACTCGAAACGCCTGGCCGCCGCCGCGCTGGGCGGCATGGAAGCACGCACGGCTGTTCCGGTCCTGACCAAGCTGCTGGCTGACCGGGACCCCCGTGTCCGCCGGTGGGCCGTGGCCGCGCTGGGTGAGATCGCCGACCAGCAAACAGTCGCCCCACTCAGCAGGGTGCTGGCCACAGATCCCGATCCGGGCGTGCGCGTCGAGGCCGCGTTCAGGCTGGGCAAGTTCGGCGGCGAGGCCGCCAGGCCCGCGCTCGCCGCCGCGCTCAAGGACGCCAACGCGGATGTCCGGCGTCTCGCCGACGCGGCGTTGAAGGAGTTGACGGGAGGCGGCCCGTCATGAGAAAACGCGCAAGACCGGGTAAACCGATTTTGGGGGTGGACATTGACAACGTCCTGGCGGAGTCAGACGCGCGTCTGCGGGCCCTGTTCCGGAAGCTCTACGGAATCACGCTGAAAGAGCATCAGATGACCCAGTACGACTACATGACCTACGGAGTCACCGAGGAGCAGCTCAGGCAAGTGTTTCGAATCTTCAATGTCGAGGCGTGCCGGACCCTGAAGGTCGTGCCAGGCGCGAAGACCGCGATGCAACAACTCGCAGGCCGCTATGAGATCGCGCTGGTCACCAGCCGCAACCCCGAGTCCAAAGCCAGCACCGAGTACTGGCTCCGCGCCAAGGGCCTGCCCTACGATCAGCTCCACTTCAACGACGACAAGCACGCGCTCGGCATCCCCTACCACGCCTTCATCGAGGACCGCCACGAGCACGCCCACCTGATCGCCGAGACCGGTGCCACCGTCTATTTGCTCACACGCCCGTGGAATGCCACTCCCCTCGCCCACCCCAACGTCCGCCGCGTGCACACCTGGTCCGAGATCTTAGATCACCTCATGTAAGACATCGTTCCTCTGGTCCGCCTTAACCTGCGAAAGCGGGTGGCGGCAAGCTGGGCGCCCATATCGAGCGCAGCGCGTACAGGCGAGTCTGCGGGGCCTCGACGCCGAAGCCACCCGTTGCAATCGAGCGGGTGACACCGCATGGGCGCCCAGATGCAGCGCGGGGCGTACAGCCGAGTCTGCGGGGCCTCGACGGCGAAACGCCCAGCTGCGATGGGCTATGCGGGGGCAGGACCCGCTCAAAGAGCAACGGGTTCCCGGCTCGGCTGGGCTGCTTGCCGACAGGACCCGCCATACAATGGATGGACGATCCATGCGCATCGTCGCACACATTGACATGGACGCGTTCTACGCGGCGATCGAAGAACGGGACACGCCGCGCTTTCGCGGGCTGCCGATCGCCGTCGGCGCCGATCCCGAGGGCGGCAAAGGCCGCGGCGTCGTGGCTGCGGCCAACTACAAGGCGCGCGCATACGGCATCCACTCGGCCATGCCGATCTCCACGGCCTGGCGGCTCTCGGAGGCCGCCCGGCGCCAGGGCAAGCCGCCTGTCGTGTTTCTGAGCGTGGACATGAAGAAGTACGCCGAGGTCTCTCAGCGCGTGATGGCGATCATCCGGGGCTTGGCCCCGGTCGTGGAGGAAGCGGGGATCGACGAAGCCTATGCAGACCTCAGCTTTGCCGGCTCGTACGAGAAGGCGGAAGCGGTCTGCCGGGACATCAAGCAGGCGATCCGGGACCGCGAGCGGTTGACCGCATCGGTCGGGATCGGGCCCAACAAGCTGATCGCGAAGATCGCCTCGAACGAGAAGAAGCCGGACGGGCTCACCGTCGTCCACGAGCGAGAAGCCGAAGCGTTCCTCGAGCCGTTGCCTGTCCGCAAGATCCCCGGCATCGGCCCCAAGACCGACGCGGAGCTGGCGAAACAGGGGGTCAGGCTCGTGCGGGATCTGAAGCGCTTCTCGCGGGAGGAGTTACAGGAACGGTTCGGCAAGCGCGGCGCGGAGTTCTACGACATGATCCGCGGCCTAGACGAGACGCCGCTTCAAGAGAACTACGAGCCAAAGTCCATCGGCGAGGAGGAAACCTTCGACCAGGACACCCTCGACACGATCTTCATCGGCGAGCGCCTCAAGGATCTGGTCCAAGAGGTCACGCAACGGCTCTCAGCCGAGGGCTTCCGGCAGTTCCGCACGGTCGTCGTGAAGGCCCGGTTCGCCGACTTCGAAACTCACACGCGCGCCCACACGCTCCCGCAGCCGGCTGATTCCGCGGCGACCCTGGAATTCGAAGCATGGAAGCTCCTGGTGCCGTTCCTGGACCGACGGGAGAACCCGAAATTGAAACCCATCCGTCTGATCGGCGTCCGGGTCGAGAAGCTCCAGTGAGCTGCGGAACATGCGCTGTGCTACACTAAAATATGGATCTCGGCTCTTTCGATGTCTCACCAGAGCGTGGCTTCCTGCCACGCCGCGATCCCCTCGCGACGCTCACAGACCGCTGGCCCGCGGTTCTGAATGACCTTGCTCAGGCGCTCCCCAAGCTCCTGGCGGCCCGACAACTCCGGGCTTATGTCGACGCCCTGCGGGAGAGTTGGAGCAGCAGCCGTGGCAACCGGGATCTCGACGAACTCCGCAGCGCCGCTCGCATCCTGTCGTTCGCCGGCCATGGGTACGTCTGGGAAGACCCGCATCGGCCGACCGACCGGATCCCCGCAAGCCTCGCTGTGCCCTCGCAGCACGTGATGAAAAAGCTCGGCCGGCCGCCCGTGCTGTCCTACGCTTCCTACGCGCTGGACAACTGGCGGCGGCTTGACGCGACGAGGCCGATCGAGCTCGGCAACATCACCCTGCTGCAAAACTTCCTCGGCGGGTTGGACGAAGAGTGGTTCGTGCTAGTCCATGTGGACATCGAGGCCAAAGCCGGGAAGGCGCTCGCCGGGATCGCCCAGGCGCTCCGGGCGGCACGCGCCGACAACCCGGACGAAGTCATGCTGTGCCTGCACGCCGTCGCTGGTGCCGAGGAGCAGATGCATCACACGCTGCGGCGGATGCCGGAACGGTGCGACCCGTACATCTATTACAACCGCGTGCGCCCGTACATTCACGGGTGGAAGGACAATCCGACCCTGCCGCGCGGCGTCGTGTACGACGGCGTACCTGGCGGAGATGCGCGACTACATGCCGCCCAAGCATCGCGCGTTCATCGAAACCGTGGAGCGCTTGAACGATGCGTCAGGGAAGGCGTTGCTCTTCGGCTACGTGCGGGACCACCGGGAGCGCCATCCGAAACTCTGGGAAGCCTTCCGCGAGTGCGTCCGTCTGCTGGCCCGCTTCCGAGAGACACATTTGGACTACGCCGACCGCTACATCCACCAGCAGCATCAGCGGAGCGTCAGCAATCCGACCGGCGTGGGGACCGGCGGGACGCCGTTCATGACCTACCTGAAGAAACACCTCGAAGAGACGGAGCGATTCCTGGACGAGTAACGAGGCGGGAGACTTCAGGGCGCCGGGGGCTGTGCCATGCCATCC
>VBOF01000105.1 GCA_005877855.1 Nitrospirota bacterium
GTGTTTGAGAATTGAGGAAAAGTAGAGGGCCGTTTCTTCATACGCCACGCGTTTCCATCGGGGCTTCCAGCACCCGCGCGGGGACAGCCGACAGGTTCACCAGGAACGTCGTCCCGCGCCCGAGCGCGCTTTTGACTTCGATATGCCCCCCGTGCTCCTGGACGATCTGATGCGCGATCGTCAGGCCCAGGCCGGTCCCTTCATGCTCTCGGCTCTCGTGCTTGGTCGTGTAGAACGGGTCAAAGATGTGCTCCAGGTCCACAGGGGAGATGCCGCAGCCGGTGTCTGTGACTTCGATCTGAACCCAGGTGTCCTCGGGGATTTTGGAGAGCCGGTGGGTGCGCACGATCAACTGGCCGCCGTCCTCGCCCAGGGCTTCGATGGCGTTGATGAAGAGATTGAGCAGCACTTGTTTGATCTGTTGGCGGTCCAACAAAACGGGTGGCAAATCGGATGCCAGGTCCTTCTTCACCAAGACTGCCTTGGAGTCCGCCTTAAATCGGACAAAGTAGAGGCAGGATTCCACGATGACATTGATGTCGTCCTCCTCGAACTTGGGCTGCATGTAGCGTGCGTAGTCCAAGATCTCCTGGATGAGGCGCTCGATCCGGGCGACATCCTCCGCCACCACGGTGCTGAATTGGCCGATGAATTCCGGGTCGTCCTTGCGCTCCGGGGTGAGTTGGATGAAGGTCTTGATGGACGTCAAGGGGTTGCGGACCTCGTGGGCGAAGCCGCCCGCAATCGTCTCCAGGGAGCGCAGGCGGTCCGTTCGTCGGACAATCGACTGCGAACGTCTCAGCTCCTCGTACAACACGGCATTGTCCAGGGCGATGGCGGCAGCCTGCGCCAGCATCGTCAGCAACCTGAGATCCTGGTCGGAGTACATTTGGGGCGTTGTCCGTGGACCCAGGACGCAAAAGCCGATCAAGGCGTTCTTGTTGACGAAGGGAATGCACACGTCGGCTTTGACTCTCCGGAGGGCGTCAATAAGGGCGCGTTGCTCGACGGTGCTTGAGAAGTGCTCCATCTCTTCTCTGACCAGAATAGTTTGTCCCATGGCCAGGTAGCGGGGGAGTTCGTCATCAGCAGCCAAGCGGATACGGGCCCCAGTTGAGGGATCGAGGCCGTAGGTGGACACCGGCGCGTACACGTCTTTTTCCTTGTCGAACAGGTACAGGGTCACGGTTTTGACCCCCAAGACGTTCACGAGCGTGCGCTCGATCTCCTCGCTGAGGGTTTTCAAGTCCAGGATTTTGACCAGGGCTTTTGAGAAGGCCGAGAGGGTCTCATACGCGTCGTACGTTTTGCGGAAAAGGATCTTCTCGACGGCTTTTTCCATTGTTTTCTGTAAGTTCACGAGGATTCCCGAGAAGATCAAGAACAGGGCGACAAGGATTCCAGCCAGCAAATATTGCGTTGAGCCTGTAAACAATCGCACCAGCATCAGGACGACGACATAGAATGGGATGAGCATCAGAGCGTAGCCGTAAGGCAGAGCATGCGCGCGGGTCCCGATAGCTGCGATGTCCATCACACGGAATTTCAGGATCGAATAGCAGATGATCATCGCCATCAGGGTTACAAAGAGATAGCCCATAGGGTAGAACTCGATTCCATAGCATTGAACGAAATCGATGGAAGCGGCATAGCCAACTGTGAAGGCTAAGAAGGCCAATTTAATTCTTGTGGCTTCTAGCTCTGATTGGCCCTCGTTAGCCTGGTACCCCCGATAAAGTTTCCTTAACGAAAGACTGGTGACCCAGAGGAAGTAAACCAAAAAGAGTGGGTGCAGAAGACCGGCCCGGGGGTAATATCCCCAGAAAAACTTATACTGCCCGTTAATCAGGTAGGAAGTGGGTATAAGCAACGCGAAGATTGTGCTGATGAAGTAATTGAGCAGGGTTAGTTTGTTATCTCGTTTGCTCTGTAAAAAATTGGTACAGAATTGGCTGAAAACAGCGGGAATGAAGACCACCCCGACATAAATAATTTTTTCCCACAAAAGTGCCTCAGTCTCATGAGTGGAAGAATAGACCATGAAAATTCCAAACAACCAGAAGCAGAGCGATAAACAGAGCAGCCCGAATAATCTATTCGTTGTCGCGCGCGGATTCTTGAAGACGGTCCATAGGCCACTGGCAAAGATGATGGTCCCGGCCAGCAAGGGCGGAATGGAGTAGGGAGTGGCCCGGTGACTGACCGCAACAGCCAGATAGGAGGGGATAAAAATCACGCAGAGCAGCAAGCTGTAAGCCAGGCCTTTGTTGATGACAACGGTGATGTCCATCAGACGGTAGCGCATGATCGTGTACGCGACAATCGCCGTGTAGACCGCGACTAGGATTGTGCCATCGGGTGGAATCTGAATCCCATACCACAGAGGGAAGTTAGTGACTCCACCCGCATACCCGATCAAAGACGCAACCAGCAGGTAGAGGTATTGATTGCGTCGCGACCCCCGTTCAGTTCTGTAACTGATAGCGATCAGGTGGATAGCGTAGTAGGCATATACAAGAAACCAAACGAGATAGACGTGAAAGATAGGTCCAGCCTTGGGCCAATATCTAAAGGACATCTCCGGCTGAAGGTCAGCGACCATCAGGGGAGTGAAGTCAAAGAGGAGAAAGAGACCCCCTAGCAGATATCCAGCCCGAAGCTGAAATCGATGCCGTTCGACAAGGTTGAGGATACTCAGAATGTGGTGGAAGTAAAAGATCGGAATCGCGATCGAACCTGCCGTGAGGAAGCGGACGCAGGCGAGTGCGACGTCTTTTGAGTCTGCCAGTTGCCATGCGAGATATGAATAGCTCCAGAAAGCGACGCTGAGACAGAACAGGCCATAGCTGCGATGCCTTGCGCTTTGTGGGGCACGTGAATAGACAAACAACCCCAGTGCCGTAGCGGCGATCCCATTGACAAGCGCACTTAAGGCATAGAAGTTCATGCTTCCAGGGTGCGCTTTTGGGGAAGGAGAGAAGACTTAGTAGGCGGAGCGTGCATAGTGCCTGGCTTCTCGGTCACTGCAACGTACGCTTGGTTGCCGAAGGTACTATAAATCCGAGGCTGAACCCCGCCGCACGCGACCAACAGCACTCCAAGCTCATTTCTGTCAAAAAAGCGGAAGATCCCATTGCTCTCGCCCTGTTTAATCTTTCCCGAGTTGTTCAAGACCTGTCTGGCTTCCTCCACTTCCTCGGGTTGTTTAGCGATTTGAAGGAAGTTTCGATAGATCTGCGATAAGTCTGCCCGAGGTTTCAGGTTGGTCAGGACGAGCCTTCCATTGGGTGACAGGACCCGCATCAGTTCTCGCAGGGTGAACAACGGGTCTTGCAGGTAGCCGATAACGAGGTTGCAGACAATCCGATCAAACTGGTCGTCGTGGAACGGAAGGGGCAAGTTAAGGTCCGCAAGGCTGAAGCACGGTCTTATCAGGTCCCGCGTCATCACTACGGCAGGAAACTTGGCCCGCAGCTCCTCTGCCAAATTCATCAGATTGAGCCGGGCCTTAAGCAGCGCACTGGGAACAAAGTCCACTGCTATATAGCTAAGCGGCTTTGAGTCAATTCTTTGAGCGCTGCGGCGCCGATAGGCTTGGTTGATCATAAGAAACATTCCGAAATTACCGTTCCCACAGCCTACATCCAATATGCGTTCCCCTCTGTCGCAGGTGCCCGTCAGACGGTAAATATGGTCTAGGAGATGCCAATAATCGAAGGAGTTCACGATGTAATGAAAGTGAGCCAGATAGTCTCGCCAAAACTCAAGGGCGTCGGTTTTTGCCATCTGATGTTGAGCTCTGGCTCGCTTAAGCTCGAGGCGGTTTTGAAGGGCCACTTCCCGCGGGGGAGGTTCCGCAATATCTGGGTCATGAGATAGGGGGTAAAATTCCTTCACGCAGCAGGTGATGAGTTGGCGGAAGACCGCTTGAGTCTTTCTTGGATTTTCCTGTAGACGATGGAGAGCCTCAGGAATTAGGTAGCTGGTTCGCAGACGTGAGCCAAGCGCAGCCTGTACTTTCATTACCAATTCCATGGGAACCCATGCGTCATTCTCTGCCGTGAAGAGTATAACGGGCACATTGCACTGTTCCGCATCTCGAATTGTGCTTTGAAGATCGCTGTACCCTTCCCTGATCGCGTCCCCAAGCCATCGATCTGCATCGATATTAAACCCGAGCACGTTCATTATTCCCTTGCGGTTGCCGTGTAGATATTTGTCCAGATGGTCTTCTTGGTGGACTGCCAGCAGAGTGGTCTGGACATCCACGACGGGGGTCACGAGAACCAACAGTTTGACTCGATGATCTGGGGTAATCGCTTTGAGGGCCACGCGCCCAGCAAGGCTGGTGGCGACCACCACCATCGGGCTTCCTGGCCATGAACGTTCTGCGTAGTTTACGACGGCAAGGAGATCCTCCTTCATGTGACTCAATGTGGATTGGTGGATGTCCCCCTCGCTCTCACCGAC
>VBOF01000106.1 GCA_005877855.1 Nitrospirota bacterium
CCCTGTGACGAGCATTCTGCCAATCCCTTAGGCCCTGTGCTGCGACTGTGAAGGTCTACCTGCACAAGCCACGTGCATAATTGCACGCCTGCAGACATTTTGTGTCAACCCCAGTACACGCATTGAGGCACCCTCCAAATGCTCTTTGGCAGGCCCCTTCGATAGAGGAAGAACAATCTGTCTCGGTCTGGGGAAGGCCGCTGACAGACAACAGAAGAAGGAGCAGCACCACAACAACCAGCGACGTCAAATATTGTTTAACCATCGTCGTTTCCTCCTCTCGCCTCGTTTCCGTTCAGTCGTCCCGGACTACTAACGGGTCCACTTCGAGCTGGGAGGCCAGTCGCTCCGCCAGCTCGTCAGCCTGTTGCGGCGAGGTGAATTGTCCGACCTGCACCCTGTAGTGTCTCCCGGACGCAAGCGTGACCGTCACGACTCGCACGTCAGGGTACTTCCTCGTGAGTTTGCGCGCCAGCGCCTGGGCATTGGCCTGCTCGACAAACGAGGCGACTTGGACCCTGAGAGAGCCCCATGCGCCTGGGCGCCCGCCGTACCCAACGACCCGTAGTTCGACCTGATCGGTCCCCGGCCCGGCCATCGCCAGGGCTTGCGCCGCTGCGAACGACAGATCAATGATTCGACCCTTGACAAAGGGACCACGGTCGTTAATGCGCACCGTGACCCGGCGCCCGTTGGTTAGCGATCGCACCTGCACCACGGAGCCCAGCGGAAGGGTCCGGTGGGCAGCCGTCAACTGATGACTGTCGTACACTTCGCCACTCGCGGTCTTATTCCCGTGAAACCCTGGACCGTACCAGGAAGCATATCCTTGCTCGACGTACCCGACAGGATAGTCGGCAGGGGAACCTGCATACTTCGGCGGACGACCTGCACAGCTGCTCAACCCCCCAACAATCAGCAGCAGAAGAAAAGCGAGACGAATGGGAATAAGGGCGAAAGGGGACAAGCTACTTGGAAGGCGAGCGGCCGCGCCTCTGGATCGCCTTGGCCACCGCCGCCAGCAGATTGTCCTGGTGCACAGGTTTCACCAGGAAATCCACCACCCCTTCATTGAACGCCCTGATGATGTCGGGCACATCGGGTTTGCCGGTCAGCACGATGATGGGGATGGCAGGGAAGTTGGACCGGAGGTAGAAGATGACCTCCTGGCCATGGATTTTCGGCATGTACAGGTCGAGGAGGATGGCGTCTAGGAGCGACGGGTTATCACCTGATCGGACGGTCTCCATCGCCTGGGCGCCGTCCTCCGCCTCAATGACCGCATAGCCGGCCTGCGTGAGCAGTAAGCTAACCGATTCTCGAACTGTAGGCTCGTCATCCACCACTAAGATGCGACCGCGTGACATAGGCGACGTCGTGTACTCCTTAACGTGGGAAAAAGAGAGAGACCTCGGTCGCAAAATATTGAACACCGGGGCCACTTTCCAGGACAAAGTTGAACGGCGTGCTTTGTTCAGGAATGCGCGGCGCCAGATTCGTCCACAGCATGCCAAGGCCAAGGTCCCAGAAGGGCATCCACCGGCCGAATCCCAGGAAGTTGTACTTGAACAGGACGGACCCACCGGCCGCAGTCGCCGTAAACGGTTCGAAATAGTGCGCGTACAAGGGCTCTAAGAGCAGTTCGAGATTCCCTGCATAGAAGCCCGATCCAACTTCTGGGGTCACCACGACGCCGACTCTGGGCAGCGCATAAACAGCACTGCGATTGCTGGAGACAGAAGTGAGGGTGTCATTCCCTTGCAAGTAGCCCGCCATCACCCCGATTTCCATCGCCCCTCGCTGCACGGTTCCGCGTGCCTGAGGTTCTAACGAGGGGGACTC
Organism: Nitrospirota bacterium; assembly: GCA_005877855.1. Lineage (GTDB taxonomy): Bacteria > Nitrospirota > Nitrospiria > Nitrospirales > NS-4 > NS-12. The sequence goes on from VBOF01000106.1 coordinate 1,843, forward strand.
GGCCTGTAGGTTTGTCGGAAGGAAGAGCGCCAAGCAACCAATCACCACGAATGCCCGCCCACGCTTCATTATGGTTCCTTTCATTTTCACAGGACGTTTCCCTTCCGCTTCCGCAAGAAGCCCTGAATAACGGCAAGGCTAGGCTACCTGCCGGGGCCTGTCAAGCGCGGGCCTTCTGCGCTCCTTCGGAAACGTTGGATGGTGTCTGGCATGTGGGGCTTGTCAGCGTCGTGCGGGTCGCTTGGGGCCACGGGGTTTCATCTTCCTTGCCACTGGGAGGGTCTTTTTCGCCAATACGCAGTCCCGATTCCTGCAATCCTCAACGGCACGCGTTGATGGGTCACGGTACAGCGGCCGACCGCACACGCAGCGCATCACGATAGCCCCACACACTGCGCACACCCACCCAGGCTGAGGGATAGAAGGGACCGCATGTGGCTGTTTCTGGACAGGAATTATGTGACCTGAATGCCCATTGGGACACTGCGGTTTCTTTTCTGCCATTTCGCTAGCTCCTTTCGCCCACCCAGCAGCTTCTAGACCGCTTCCTCGTTGCCCTTCTGCATCGCAGGCTATTGCGGGACCCAGAGAGACTCGGGATCCAAACAGGCTAGTCGGCGTGCAACTACGTCCGGTCGCTTGCCTCAGGAGCCCTTTTTCGGTCTGATGCGGATGTGGCTGACCACTTTGCGCACGCCGTCCATTTCACGGGCGAGGACGATTACTTTGTTCAGTTCCTCACGACTTTGGGCCCCACCGATGAAATAGACCACGCCGTGAACTGACCGCCACCGAAAGTTGAGCGAACTGATCCCCTTGGCCGCGAGGAGATTGAACTTTAGCTTGATCTCGATGGAAAAGTCCTTCGTGCTTGCATTGACGCCGCCGTTCGTGGTGACCTGGATTTCGTTGAAAATCTCGCGCACACCCTTGACCCGCCGCGCAATCAATTCCGCCTTCTGTTTGGTTGCAGCCTTCGTGACCGCGCCGGTCAGCATGACCCGCCCCTCATAGACATCGGTGTTGATCTCCATCAGCATCGTTTCGTCAAAGTACTTGTTCGTAATCTCGGATTTGATCGTATAATCTTCAGCGATGTTATACAACCGACGTTCTTCCGCACCCATGGTCCCCACATCGGCAGCCGTGTTCCCCGCAGTTAAGAACGGGTTGAAGCAGCCGGCGAGGAGCAATGGCGCTAGGAGAGCAAAGAGAAGGATCACGAGGCCCATGGCTTTCCTTAGCTAGCAATATTGCCCTGCGAGATGGCGTGTTCCTGCGAACTACAGACAGATTTTGAGTGTAGCAGATAGGACTGGTTGCTGGGCCTGATCAAGTTTGATCTACGGGGGCCAAAAGGGCTTATTTTAGCGAGGTCAATAAGTCCCTGCTGCTGTCAGGAGCCTAAGGATGCAAACTTTACCAGTGCCGCTCTTTGCATTAGACTATGAGGAAGTATGACCGACTTGCTTTCCACTTTGAGCATCCCCGAGGAAATACGGAGCTATCTGGCGGTCCTTGGGCTGCTTCTGTGCTGGAAACTGCATGGCATCGAGGCCCGACGCAAAAAAGCGGTCATTTCACAGTTCTACATCTGTCTGTCGAGAAACGACCCGGCCACCTGCGATCGGTGTCGCATGGCCCATATGCATGTGTTCAGAGGGCGCATGCCACGGGAGGTCGGTCTCCGCATTCACTGCTCGAATCGCCTCGGCTGCCGCTGTGCGCTCATCCCGATTACGAGGCAGTGGCCCATCGCGAAGCGGCTGCGGCGCCAGGTGAGGCGTAAGAAAGGAGCGCTCCCGTTGTCAGAGCAGGATCTTCAGGCCCTGCTTCGCGAAGACGCGAGTCTGAGCGACGACGGTCGACTCACCGAAACTGTCGTGCTCGCGATGCTGACCGAAAAGACGAAACCCGAAGCGGCTCTCCAGGCTTACCGCGAAGCCATAGCACAGAAACCTGAACCAAGTATCGCGCTGCTGCAGGCTGCTGCGTACATAGGCTTGGCCGAAATCCTCGAACAATCCGGAGATGTCAAGGAAGCACTCCAGGTCACGAGAGACTTTCTAAAGGCGTTTTCTAAAAATGAGCGGTACTATCTGCTGACCAAGCCTCAACACAATGGGATGCTGGCCCGCCAAAAAAGACTGGTTCGTCAGCTCCTTCAATGAGCATGGCGATGATTTTTCCCACACTGTTGCTTTGATGACACGCTGGGCTGTGTCATGAATTTTCAAAGCAGTATCGCTCAACCTCTTGAATCTCAATGAATCATTGCTTTGGCACGCATGATGCTCACTCTTCCCTGAGTTCACTGGTGAGGGCCCTCTTTTGAGGAACCAACCGAACAACCAACGAAGAAGCAAGAGGAGGTGTACCCATGGGAGAGAATAGGACGTCGTCAGCCAAGGCAATCACGGTTCTGTTCATCGGCGGGGCGGTGCTCGGCGCTGCGGCCGGGATGCTGTTTGCGCCGAAGGCGGGCAAGGACACCCGCAAGGAAGTCAAGCACTACGCGATGAAGGTCAAAGAGGACGTGTCCAACACCGCGCAGCGCACGAAGGCCGGCATCGAGGCGGCCTTTGAAAAGGGGCGCGCGCTACTCGCGGAGGCCAACGCCGCGTAGTACGGGTAACGGGCGGGTCCTGGCTCTGCGGGACCCGCTCCACCCTCTCAGGCGAAACCCCCACCCTTTCTCATACCCTTCTAAATTGACACCCTGAGGATTTTCTGTTACCTTTTCAGATACTTGAAGCTCGCACTGTCTCTTGTCAACTGCGTTCGCGCATGGAGGACTCGCTGGGTGCCTCACGGAGTGCCTCACCCGCTGCCTGCCCGGCGTTTCCCCGCCCTGCATGCCCTGACAGCCGGGGCCACGCTCTTGGTCCTGCTGTTCTTCCTCTGCGCAGTCTTCCTCAGCGGAACCGTCTCTACCGCTGACGCCCAGTCCGACGAAGCGGCCCTCTTCACGGAAGGCTACCAGGCCTACCTCAAGGGGGACACCGACAAAGCGATCGCCGTGCTTACAAGTGTCTTGAAACAGTACCCCAACGGGAAGGTCAATGACCTAGTCCTCTACTGGCTGGGCAAGTCCTACCAGAAAGCCGGCCGCACCCAGGAAGCCATCGCCGCCTTCCGCGAATTGAAGGTGAAGTACCCGCGGAGCTCCATGTACGGGCACACCTTGCGGCAATTGGCGGCCCTGGAGAAACCTCTGGCAGAGAAGGCGCCGGCCGTTCGCGAAACAAAACCAGCGATGAAGCCGCCTGCGCCCAAGCCGGTTCCGGCGCCGGAGGCGCCGCCGAAGGTGAAAGCCAAGCCTGTGCCCAAGCCGGAAGCTCCTCCAAAGGTAGTGGTAAAGCCCGAACCCGCACCGCCGGCCAAACCCGTGGTGCCGCCCCAAGTGGGGGAGAAGGAGCCTGCCAAGAGCGCCCGGCAAAAAGCCATCGAGTCCTATGAGCGCATCATCCGGGAAGCGCCCGACTCTCCTGAAGCCGCGAAGGCCCGAGAGCGGCTGGCAGACCTGCGAGCCGGCGCCAAGCCAGCTCCAGGGAAGCCGGGCCGCAGGCCTCCTCCAGTGGCGCCGACACGTCCCCCATTGGCAGCGCCACCGGCCGGCGAGACCGTCTTCCTCGTCGTGGAGCGGGTGGCAAGCGTGGATGTCGCGGAGGTGCGAGCCCAGTATGTCGCAACGTCAGGGGACTCGATCGTGGTGCCGTTTGTCATCACGAATCGAGGGAACGCGGAAGATGCGTTCCAGCTCACTTCGACGCTGCCACCATCCTTCCAGCCGGCGTTCTTCCACGATGTGGAGGGAACCGGTCAGGTCAGAGCCGAAGAGCCGTCCGTGACCGAGACGCCGCGGCTGGGTATCGGCCAGAAGGCGCGGTTTGTGTTGCGCGCGCGGGTGCCGGTGGAGATGAGCGACGGCGTTGCGCAGGCGTTCGAGATCAAGGCCACGTCCAAGTTCGATCCGTCCGTCTCCCAGGCTGCCCCTACGGCGCTCGTGGCGTCCGCGCCGTCGCTACGCGGGACACTGTTGGTGGACCGCACGAATGTCAAGCCGGGCGATACTCTCTCGTACACCTTGTCGCTGACGAACGCTGGCTCGGCGGATGCCCGCTCGGCGAGACTGGTCGTCACT
>VBOF01000107.1 GCA_005877855.1 Nitrospirota bacterium
CAGGCCCAGCGCCGCGCGCTTGGCCAGCCGCTTCAACTGCCGTGCGTCGAGCGGCGCGTCGGTCGCGATAATGATGATGATCGACCCGTCGGGGCCTGGAGCGGAGGCCTTGCCGTCCCCATAGAGCTTTCCGACGGGGATGCCTCCCATCACCAATTCCTCGCGCCGGCCGAAGTTGGCGTTGACCAGCACCCCGATTGTGTAGTCACTCGCAGACGAAACGACCCGTGACGACGTCCCGATTCCTCCCTTGAAGCCGAAGGCCATCATGCCGGCGCCGGCGCCGACCGTCCCTTCGGCCACCGGCCCGTCGCTCGCGCTGTCCAGGGCCTTGATGACATCAGCTTCCGAGACGTGGCGTCCCTGGATGTCGTTGAGCCGGCTGTCGTCGCACTCCGCGACGATCGGCGTGAGGGTGTCGTCCCGGATGCCGATCTCGGGATACCGGCTGATCATCCAACTCATGACGCCGTTGGCGACGCGGGGCAGGTTGAGCGTGTTGGTGAGGGCGATCGGGTATTCGAGAAAGCCGGACTCTTCCACCCAGGCGAGCCCCGTCATCTCGCCGGTCCCGTTCAGCACGAAGGCTCCCGCAGGGGCCTTCTTGTGCCAGACATCCTCGCGAGGGATGACCACGGTGACGCCCGTGCGGACCGGGCCCTGACCCGGCACGAGCTTGCCGTCTCCCCTGATCAGGGTCGTGTGGCCGACGCGAACGCCGGGCACGTCAGTGATGGCGTTGAGTTTGCCGGTAGGATAGATGCCGAGGTCCAACCCGAGGCTTCGCGCACGCACCCGCGGCTCGTCCCCGGGCGGTGATGGCGTGCTCTGGGCCTCTGCCGCGACAGGAGCACAGAGCGCGAGCAGGAGCAGGAGCGGCGAGAGCGGCAGGAGCCTGCCGGAGGATGCCTTGGGGCAGGCTCCTGAGATCAACGGCGTCCGCCGGCGAGCGGATAGCCAGCTTGCAGCCAGGCGTTCACGCTGCCGCGGATGTTGTACACGTTCGTGTAGCCCAGTTCGGTCAAGGTGTCGGCGGCGATGTTGCTCCGCTTGCCGGACTGGCAGTACACGACGATGTGATCGCCCAAGCCGGCGCCGATCTCCTTGTGACGCTTGGCGATCTCCCGGTATTCAATATTCACGTCGGTGCCGGGGATCGCCCCGGTGCTGTGCTCTTCGACGCTCCGCACGTCTACCAGGAAGAAGCCTTTTTCGCGCAAGCTGGGCGCTTTGTCCAGCGCGGCCTTCACTTCCTTTACACTGAGCTGCCGGACGTGGGAGGCTGACGCCGGTCCGATCGCCACACCGGTCGCCGCGATGACCAGCACACCGAGGTACGAGAGCCAGCGGAGTTTCATGGTAAGCCCTCCTTCTCAGACGTTTTTGCAGAACAGAGCGACGCTGGCCGTGTAGCCGTGGAGGAAGTTGTTCCCGCCCACAGGGCCGATTTCGCCCATGGCGAAGAAGCCGCCGACCGGGATACCGCCCATTTTTTCACGCACGGCGGTGACGTCGTGGTGGGGAGTGCGGAAGAACCGTTGGCCACGCCCGTTGCAGCTGAACAGGAGCGCGCCGATGGGATCGCCGGCGTGGGTGTCTTCGCATTCGCCGGTCAGCAGCGCCCGCAGGTCTTCGCTGGCGGAAGCGCCGTCCCGGATCTGGAACTGCGCGGTCTGCCCGACCCGGACATAGTCGGCCACCGCCAAACTGCCGCTCTTCTGGTCGACTCCGATCAGGTTGCGGATCAGGAAGTCCCCGCGCTCGAACTGGTCCTTGTGCTCATCAATGACGATCCCCATGTGCAGCGCGCGCTCGGCCTGGCGCTGCTCGGTGGCGGAAAGCGAGGAGAAGACTTCACGCAGGCGTTCCAGGGCCGGTTTCCCGCTGAGCTCATGGATGACATTCTGTTCGGCTTGCGTGATCATGAAGCGGTCGCCGATCGGCCGACAGCCCTGGGACACAATGGTTCGGATGCACACGGCTCCGGTAACACCCACGCCAATGACACCGGCGTCCACGACCGTGTCGTTGAAGAGGAGGCGGTTCGCGCCGGGCTCCTGGGCGCCGCTGGCCATGCCGCCGATGGCCGAAGCGCCAGGAAAGCGCTCGTCTAAGTCTCCGAGAAAGGCCTCCGCCGGCGTGGTGAAGGGCTCGGCGATGACCAGAAAGGACGGATTTTGGTCCAGGGTCGGCATGTCCTGGGGCCAGCCGGTCACGGTGAACTGCTCGCCGGTCTGCATGAATTCGAGGTGGAACGGGGTGAGGATGGTCCCGGGCAGATGCCCGGCCCAGAGGCACAGGGCGGACTGGCCCTCCACTTCCTGGGAGTCCCCGATCACGCTTTCGGCCGAGCAACCCAGGAGAACTGTCGGCCGGAGCCTTTCGTGGATGGTTGACACAAGGAGATCGGCGGATTCGGCATGGTCGGGAGAGAAAAACGCGAACGCCAGGTCCACCGATCGTCCACCCAAGCGGGTCGTGACCTCGCGACACACCTCGTCGAGGGCGTCCGCGGTGCCGTCAGCTTTTGACAAAGCCGAATGCACTTGCATGGTGGCAGTGTACCACACGGGAATGTGGACTTGTCCAGCCGCCTGAGGAGAAACTGCCCGCTAAATTTCGTAGCTCTTGCCTTCCAGAGTGCCGGTACACACGGGGCAGCGTTGTGGCGCGGTGGCCGGCGAGGACTGAGGCGGGGCGATCAATTGGGAGCACTTAATCGCGGCGACACCCGAATCGCAAGGGGTCCACAGCGAGCTGCAATCAGGACAGAGGTACCACTGGGTGTATCCGGGCCACTCTCGGTCACGCTGAGCCACGGCGATTTTTTAACACACCACCGTGGGCATTGTAAATCGACCATCTCTTTCTCTCCTCGGGAAGCGCATGGTATGCTACTGATGTCATGATTCCTGATCTTGTCCTCTACCATGCCGAGTGCACCGACGGGTTCGGTGCTGCCTGGGCGATCTGGAAGCGATATCCTTCGGCCGAATTCATTCCCGCCGACCACGGGTTCCCGCCTCCTGTCAGCTGCGCTGGGCGTCGAGTGGTGATCGTGGACTTCAGTTATTCTCGGCCGACCTTAGAAGAGATGGCGAAGGAGGCAACGGCCCTCCAGGTCTTAGACCACCATATCACGGCCCAAGATGCGCTTAGAGGACTGCCGTACGTCCATTTTGATCTGGACAAGAGCGGTGCGGTGCTGGCCTGGGAGTGGGCCCACGGCACCACACCACCCTGGCTCCTGCAATACGTGCAGGACAAGGACCTGTGGGCGTGGAAGCTTCCCAACAGCCGCGAGATCAACGCGGGTTTGAACTCCTACCCCTATGACTTCAAGGTCTGGGACTCGCTGGAAAAGGAAAGACTTGAGCAAGAAGGGTGCGCCATCCTCCGGTACGAACACGAATTGGTCCAGAAGATCATCCGTCACGTGGTCTGGGTCCAATTCGAGGGAGAAACGGTCCCCTGTGTGCAAAGCGCGATCCTGACCAGCCAGATCGGCGAGCAGCTTTCGCCCGGCCGTCCGTTCTGCCTGATCTGGCATGACCGTCACGGTCGGCGGCACTTCAGCCTGCGCTCGGAGCAGGGCGGAACCGATGTGGCGAAGATTGCCGTGAAGTACGGCGGCGGCGGGCACACCCACGCTGCCGGGTTCTCAGTTCCCCTGAGTCAGACAGGCCCTCCGCCAGCCGATGGCTCGACGCCAACCGTGCCCATCCGGCCGGTTGCCCGGTAGTGCTTCTCTCACCGTGGCCGCGCCTTGACGCTTCTCGCGTGATGCCCGTATAATTCCGCTTCCCCTGCGATCGGGGCGGGAATAGCTCAGTGGTAGAGCATCGCCTTGCCAAGGCGAGGGTCGCGGGTTCAAATCCCGTTTCCCGCTCCAATTCTCAGCTTCCCTTTGACGGGCCGTCCAGCACTTCGCGAACTTTGAGCGCCAGACCTTCGGGGGTGAAGGGTTTCTGCAGAAACGCCACTTCTGCAGCCAGGACCCCATGGCGAACGACGGCATCGTCCGTGTAACCCGACATGTACAGCACCTTCGTCTCCGGATGC
>VBOF01000108.1 GCA_005877855.1 Nitrospirota bacterium
CATCGGTCGGGTGGAACACGAACTGATTGACGACCGAGACGTGCTCCTTGAGGCCGGCGTTGTGCGGAGTCCAGCTTTGGCCGCCGTCAGGGCTCTTGTACACGGCGTCCCCCATGGTGCCGGCCAGGACGTTCGCAGGGCTGTGGGGGTCCACCCCCAGGGTGAGGATGCGAAAGCTGCTCAAGTCCGTGGTCATTTTGCTCCAGGTGGCTCCGCCGTCGCGGGTCTTGTACAGCGATTCGTTGGTGGCCACGTAGAGGATGTCGGGGTTCCGCGGATGCGGCGCGATCGCCACGACGGTGTCACTCTGCTTTCCACAGGCCGTGACCGAAAGCAGGAGGCAGCACAGCACCCAGGCGCGGAGCGCGAAGGTCATTGAGGACTCTCCAGGGATGTGCGTGTGAGCGAGTTACACTACCGGCACGCCCGGAGGGGTGTCAAGCGTGCTTCCGTGGCTCACAGCCGCCGTCGCAGCGGCGTGGCGTACCCCGTCAGCTCGACGTACCCCAGGCCCCTGATCGGCCGGCCCGCCCGCTCCCCCGTCACGGTCACGCTGCCCTCCCAGTAGGTGACCTGCGTACTGCGGTGCGTCAGGAGTTCCTGGTGCGGGACCGTCGGAACGATCTCGACGGCCACGTCGGCAGATGGCACAGCGAGACGCCACCGTGCCGGATAGCTTCCCCTGCTCTTGGGGGATTGCCAGTGGTCGAGCACGTCGACCGTGATCTCGGCGCTTGTCAGGGGCACGGCTGAGCCGTCAGCACGGACCCATGTCCCGCCCGAAGCGGGCTCAATGGTGCCGTCGCGCCGCCGGATCCGGTAGACCATCAGCTCCGTGGCGTCCGAGAGCTGCAGGGAAAACCAATCCCACCCGATCTGCGACTCTCCGAGTTGGTTGCTGCCGAATTCGTGGTCCATCCAGCTCAGGCCGGAGACCATGCGGGTCTTCCCCTCGTATGTGAGCGAGCCTTCGGTCCGCAAGCGGGTCAACGAATAGTAATGCGAGCTCTCGCCGGGACCCTCGCCCTTACGACTGATGCCGGCGGCGCCATGGATCACCGGCGGCTTCTCCGGAGTCAGACGCAGATGGATCGCGATCCCTTCGCCCTGAGCGTGGAGCACATGGGAGTCGCCATCGGCCTCTGCGCGCCACTCGTCGATCCAGACCGCCAGCCGCCCGGTGTCAGCCCCGGCCTTGCGGATCCCGGCGCGGGAGATCTTTTCCATGAACTGAAACCGACGGCCCGCTTCGTCCGTGACGGCGAAATGGGCGAAGTACAGGTGTCGGAGAGCCCAGCGGGAGGGATTCTTGGAGACTGCCTCGTGCGCGACGGCCCGCCGGAAGAAGGTGAGTTGATAGCCGAATGTCCGTCCGTCGGCGGCCTGCAGATGGCCGGTGTAGTACCACCATTCGGTCTGGAAGTCGTCGTGCGAGCCATGATCGAACGGGAAGCGATAGGTGTACCCCGGGAGAGCGGTGCGAAATCCCGTCGCCGCGGTCGGCTCAACGGAAGTTGCCTGAAGGGTCCATAGGGCGCAGCTCAGTCCGGTGATCCAGAGCGCTGCCGGTCTCCATCGGCGACGCGTGTTCTGAGCTCCATTCATCGTGCTGTCGATGCCGAAAGGCTAGCACAAGGGAGCGACGGCCAACAAGAGCGGATGCCGGGACCGCTGGTTGACCACTTAGGGTTCCTATGCTAGGCTCGCGCTGCCCATGGACAAAGAACCCAGATCAAATCTCTGGATTGCCTGGATGGAGACTCTCGATGGGTTGGGCTATATCACCGCCGGGTTCAGCTTCCTGGTGCTTGGCATGGTGGTCTTCGCCCACGCCTGGTTCACCTTCCTGATGACGTGGGTCGCGGGAGTCCTTCCTGCGGCACTCACCCTTATTCATGACCTGTTGCTGGTCGTCATCTTGTTGGAACTGTTCCGGACCATCATCAATTTTCTGAAGACCCACGTCATCACGCTGGAGCCTTTCTTGTACATCTGCATCATTGCATCCACCCGGCGCATTCTGACCATGGGGGCCGAGACCGCGTATTCGGAGCACTTGACCACCGAATTGTTTCACCGCTATCTCCTCGACGTGGGCGTGAACGTGTTGGTGATCGTCGCGCTGGTTTTGGCCGTGTTCCTGGCACGTAAGGCCGGGCAGCCGGCGCGTCTCTGAGGGAAGAGGAACGGACGCCAAAAACCAGCGGAAATCGCGTTAAGGATGTGATTTGAGGCGGCGGTTGCGTGCGCCCGTGTCCTCTGTGAGGGGCACGAGCCGGTCCAAGCCGGTCGGATTCTCAACCGCGTCGATGCCGGCGGGCGTGAGCATGATGGCGTTGAACTGGAGTTCCCCCCCGTTGCTGGCCCGGTCGTTGGTGATCAGGCCCTTGCCGTCGAGGTAGAGGGCATTGAACGCGAACTCCTTGTTGGTCATGCCGAGCTGGAGGACGATCTCGCGGGCCTGGATGCCGACGATGAGCGACTGCGGCGCCTCCTGGGCGCGCTCGTAGAGCAATTGCAAGATGGCCCGCCGCAACATCTGGTCCCGCATAATCCCCCTGCCTGCCGATACCTTAGCCCGAATCCATACAGGCGTTCAAGTGTAGGGGCACAGCATGCTGTGCCCCTACAGTAATTCGGGGACGATGTCTTTGGCACGGCCCTGGATCGCGATGTCCACGATCTGCGTGTTCGGGGTAGGGTCGAGATTGACCTCTGCGACGAAGGCACCGGTCTCCTTAGCGAGCGAAGCGAAGGACGCTGCCGGGTGCACGATTCCCGACGTGCCGACGATCAGCAAGACCTCGCACGAGCGCACAGCGGACAGACTGCGTTCGAGATCCCCCGGGTCCAGCGATTCCCCGAACCAGACGATGTGTGGGCGCACCAGCCCGTTGCACGTTGGGCAGCTGGGCGGAATGGGGATCGGCACCGCGCGATTCGTTCCCACGTGCCCGCACTGGGTGCACCGGACTTTCCAGATGTTGCCGTGGATCTCGGAGAGCTTCTGGGAGCCGGCGGCGGGATGCAGCCCGTCCACGTTCTCCGTGATCAACCAGAAGCGCTCGACTCTGCGCTCCAGGTCGACCAGCGCGTAGTGGGCGGCGTTCGGGCTCTTGGTGGCGATGAGCTCGCGCCGCCAGTTGTACCATTCCCAGACCAGGCAGGGGTCGCGCGCGAAGGCCTCCGGGGTTGCCAGGTCTTCGGCCCGGTGGGTCCGCCAGAGCCCGTCAGCTCCACGAAACGTCGGGACCCCGCTGTCCGCTGAGATCCCCGCGCCCGTCAGGACGGCCACTGCGCGGGCTCCCGTCAGTCGGGCTTTGAGCTCTTGGACGGCCGCTGGATGGCCCATATGATGGTGGCGCGCCCGGAGGGAGTTGAACCCCCAACCCTCAGATCCGTAGTCTGATGCTCTATCCATTGAGCTACGGGCGCGTGCCTGCATTTATCGCGAGTTGTCAGTATCGGCTTTTTCTGTCCTGCGGGCAAGTGTTAGGCACATATTCGCGATTGCCCGTATGCCTGAAATCGTGGAAGTGGACGGCTTGTAGGCGGGATGGGGAAGAGGATTTCGCTCAAACCAACTTTCCCGCTGAAAGTGGCGGGACGGCAGGAGCAGAAACGTTAGACGATAGGCTCAACGACCCGTTCCTGGGAATAGGCCTGGGGGTCTGACAGGAACCTGACTCCGACTAGGTACCTACTGCCTAAGTCCTCAAGTGAAAGCTGACGGGTCCAGGAGACTTCAACTCGCCCCGGGGTCTTGCCCTTGGTGGAGGCGGGCAGTTGAATTTCGAACACCTGCTGCACCGGAGGGTGCTGATCCATGAGAAGCAACATCCCCCCTTTGCTGACGTTGACCGAGAGCGCTTCTCCTTGGTGAATCGCGATCGCGTCGCCACCCAGAGACTCGCTTATTTCATAGGGACAATATTCCATGAAAGCTGCACGCTCGGCGCGTCTGCAGTCCTGATGGACCGGCGTGACTGGTCGATCTCGGAGAGGTTCAGATTCCACGTGCCCCACTCCCGTTGCGGGTTCTGAGAAGCTCGTCTTCCGCGGGACGCATGCTAGCCTCCCAATCAGGAGGCGGAAAAGGAGGTGACTACCTGAATCTGACGGAGGAAAATCCATGAAAAGGGACGAGGCCTCCTGTTTCTGCTTTTTTCTTCCCTGCCACTCAGCAGGGAGAAGGGCTTCACTCTGGTGGGGACTGAGCAAATTAAATGCCGAATTGGGATACACTGACTTCGAGCTACGTAACACCTTAAATTTAAAGATGGTCTACCACGCCATTCAGTACCATTCATGCTTGTATCGAAAAGGAGCTAGGCGTAGGCAAATGGATTCATACTTTTGGAGGGTATACGCTTAAGTTAGTGATTTACAATGAGCCGTGGCTTGGATGGAGCTGTAGGTCGTGTGAGCGAATCTGAACGAATCTGAACAATGTTGAACACACCCGCACATGGGATCTCGAGCGGTTCAAAGGGGCAGGTGTCAAAGGGGCACAAACAGGAATCTACGTTGACCGTCCAGCCGGCCTCGGTGGCGGGGCGCAATGCTGGGACCGATCGGCGCTACGGCCAAAGGGGCCGGTCAGGAAGTGAAAATCCGCGCGAGGATGCCCGTGCGAGTGGTGCTGCTGGTTT
>VBOF01000109.1 GCA_005877855.1 Nitrospirota bacterium
CCCTACTTGAGGTAGGACAGGTAGGCAGTCGCGAGACTGAGGTAGATCGTGATTCCCGTAATGTCGTTGGCCGTGGTCACGAACGGGCCGGCGGCGACGGCCGGGTCCACGCCGTAGCTCTTCAGGATGACCGGCATGATCGTGGCCATGGATGTGGACATGACCAGGGCGCACACCATGGCCACGCCCACGACCAGCCCCAAGTGCAGATTGATGTGCATGGTGGCCGCCACGGCCAGGGTCACCGCCCCGCATAGCAGTCCGATGAGAAACCCGATCAGGACCTCGCGGGCAAACACACGCTTGACGTCAGACAGCTCGATGCGGCCGGTGGCCAGCCCGCGGATGATCATCGTCGAGGATTGCAACCCGACATTGCCCCCCATCGCCGCGATGACCGGGATAAACGTCACCAGGGCCACGACTTCCTCGATCGTGTACCGGAAGAACCACAGAATCGAGCCGGACACCATGCTCCCGATGAGGTTGGTCAAGAGCCAGGGGACGCGGAGCCGGACCGCCTGGAACACCGAGGAGTGCATGATCTCCTCCTCCTCCTCGATCTGCGTCCCGGACATCTTCATCATGTCCTCGGTGGCTGCGTCATGGATGATGTCCACTACGTCGTCCACGGTGATGATCCCGACGAGCCTGTTCTCCTTGTCCACGACCGGGATCGCCAGCAGGTTGTAGCGCGCCACCAGCTTGGCGACCTCCTCCTGATCGGTGTCGGTGGTGACGCTGATCACATCGGGCTTGACCATGCTGCCGAGCGTCTTCTCCGGCGGAACCAGCAGCAATTGGCGGAGCGACAGCACGCCCACCAGCTTGTCGTCCTTGTCGGTCACGTACACGTAGAAGACGTTGCGGGTGTCGGTGGCGCGCTGGAGCCGGCGGATCGCCTCCTCGGCCTTGGTGTCCGCCGGCAGCGAGAAGAAGTCCGTCGTCATGATCGCGCCGGCCGTCTTGGGCTCGTATCGCAGGAGGTCCTTGACCTCCGCCGAGTCCTCCGGCTTCATCAGCTTGAGGACCTCCTGCGACCGCTCCTCCGGCAGAGTGGTGAGGACATACGCCTGGTCGTCGTCTGGCAGGTCCTTGATCAGCATGGCGATATCGGCGGCAGGCGCATCCTGGAGCACGTCTCCGATGTCCGCTTCGTCCATCTCGCTCAGCACCTTCGCCTTGCCGCTGTCGGGCTTGATTAGCTCGAAGACGGTCCGCTTTTCCTGCGCGGAGTTCAAGTGATGCAGCATCTTGGCGACATCGGCCGGATGCATCTTGGAGACCATGCGCTCCAGGTTGCCGATGGCGCCACGGCGCAGGAGGCGGCCGACCGTATCCAGGATCAGATCGAACCGGGTCGCCGTCCGCCCGTTCCCGACCGGCTTCTCCTGCCGCTCCACTTTGTTCTCAGTCCGCTCCATATCCTCAATAACCGAGTTCGACGAGCATGCGCTCGTCCTGGCGCCAGGCTTCCTTCACCTTCACCCAGAGCTGCAGAAAAACCTTCATCCCGAAGAGGTGCTCCATGTCGATGCGGGCATAGGTGCCGACCGCCTTCAGCATCGCGCCCTGCTTGCCGATCACGATGGCCTTCTGGGACTTCTTTTCAACATACACGGTCGCGCTGATCCGGGCGAGCTTGCCTTCTTCTTGGAAAGAATCGATCCCGACCGCCACCGCAAACGGCAGCTCATCGCGCGTCTTATCTAAGATTTTCTCTCGGATGAGCTCCGCCGCCAGGACCCGCATCGGCTGGTCCGTCATGACGTCCTCCGGGAAATAGACGGGCCCCTCCGGCATGCGGGCATGGGCCAGGTCCACTAGTCGTTCCACGCCATCGCCGGCCTTCGCCGAAATCGGCACGATCTCGGCGAACTCGTGCATCTTGCGATAGGTTTCAATCAGCGGCAACAGGCGCGGCTTGCGCACCAGGTCCACCTTGTTGATGACGAGGAACGCCGGCGCACGGCCTTCCTTGAGCCGGTCGATCACGAACCGGTCGCCGGGGCCCGGCGCTTCCGTCGCCTCGACCAGGAAGAAAACCAGGTCCACTTCCGCGAGGGCGTTGAGCGCGGTTTCGACCATCCGCTGATTGAGCCGGAACTTGGGCTTGTGGATGCCAGGCGTGTCCACGAAGACCAACTGGGCGTCTGGCAGGTGCTTGACGCCAAGAATCCGGGTCCGGGTCGTCTGGGGCTTGTCCGAGATGATGGCGATCTTGTCGCCGAGGATGCGGTTCAGGAGCGTCGACTTTCCCACGTTCGGCCGGCCTACCAACGCGACGAACCCGGAGCGGTAGGGCGCGGCCGGGCTCACGGGCGCTCCTTCGGGTACCCGTTCTCACGGGTGGCGGGCACGAACAGGAAGACCGTCTCTCCTTCCCGCACCATGCCCAGCCGGTCGCGGGCCAGGCCTTCCACCGTGGCCCCATCGTGTCTGACCGCCTCGATGTCCTTTCGCAGGCCGGCATTCTCTTCCTCGATTGCCTTGATCTCGTCGGCGATCTGGCTCTGGGTCCGCTTCATGTCGAGGTACTTCATGAAGCCCATCGTGTCGAAGAAGAACGAATAGCTGAAATAGCCCATCAACAGCACGCCGCTGATGACATAGAACCGCCAGCGGCGCTTCCGCCTGGCCTGGAGGGTCTCGTGCCGCTGGTTTGACCTGGCTCTCACGCGGCAACCTTTCTCGCAAAGACCGCACGGCCACGATACTGTGCGGCGTTGCCCAGCTCCTCTGCGATCCGGAGCAACCGGTTGTACTTGGCCGTCCGGTCGGTCCGGGACAGCGAGCCCGTCTTGATCTGGCCGGTGTTCATGCCCACGGCCAGGTCCGCGATCGTGACATCCTCGGTCTCCCCGGACCGATGGGACACGACGGCCGTGTAGCCAGCCTTCCTCGCCATCTCGATCGTTTCCAGGGTCTCCGTCAGCGTGCCGATCTGGTTCAGCTTGATGAGGATCGAGTTCCCAATGCCCTCCGCGATTCCCTTCGCGAAGATCTCCGGGTTGGTCACGAAGATGTCGTCGCCGACGAGCTGGACCCGACGTCCCAGCCGCTCGGTCAGCAGCTTCCAGCCCTTCCAGTCCTTTTCGCTCAGTCCGTCCTCGATCGAGACGATCGGGTAGCGCCGGACCAGGCCCTCGTAATACCGGATCATGGCCTCGCTGGACCGTCGGGCCTGTGTCTCGCCCTTCATCACGTAGCGGCCGTCCTCGTAGAACTCGCTGGCCGCGGGATCCAACGCCAGCGCCAGATCCTGGCCAGGAGCGTACCCCCCCGTCTCGATGGCCTGCACGATGAGCGCCAGGGCCTCCTCATTCGAGCCCAGGTCGGGGGCAAAGCCTCCTTCATCTCCCACGGCTGTGCTGAGGCCCTTCTTCTTCAGGAGACCTTTCAGGGTGTGGAACACTTCAGCGGCCATTCGCACCGCATCCGCGAAAGTCGAGGCGCCCACCGGCACGATCATGAACTCCTGGAGGTCCAGATTGTTGTCCGCGTGCGCACCGCCGTTGATCACGTTCATCAGCGGCACGGGCAGTTGCTGGGCATCCGGCCCGCCCAGGTAGCGATACAAGGGCAGCCCCGCTTCCTCGGCCGTGGCCTTCGCCACGGCCAGCGACACGCCCAGGATCGCATTCGCGCCCAGTTTACGCTTGTTTGGCGTACCGTCAAGGGCGATCATCGCGCGATCGATGGCGGCCTGGTTCGCCGCGTCCATGCCGAGGAGCTTGGGGGCCAGCACCTGCTGCACGTTGGCGACGGCCTTGCGGACGCCCTTGCCGAGATAGCGCTTCTTGTCCCCGTCACGCAGTTCGAGGGCCTCGCGCGTGCCCGTGGACGCGCCCGAGGGCACCGCCGCGCGCCCCCGCGCCCCCGACTCCAGCACCACGTCCGCCTCAACCGTTGGGTTCCCCCGCGAGTCCAGAATCTCCCGCGCCCTGATCTCCTTAATCCCGCTCATGCTTCACTCCTCAGATGAGATGCGGGTGGCGCCGAGTGGGACCCTGGCGGAGCGCAGCGCGACTTGCCGGGCTGCGGCCGGCCGGATCGCATCGTAGGTGCGACTTGCTTGGCTTCCCGGAGCACCCAAGATGCGGCCGGCTGGCCGCGCGAGCTTTGACCCGTTGCATTCTGAAGAGCAACAGGTGCCCCGGTAATGCGGCGACAGGACCCGCCACCTCATTGCGCTAATTTCCTCTTCAGCAACTCGTTCACCTTTTGGGGGTTGGCCTTGCCGCCGGAGGCCTTCATCACCTGCCCCACGAAGAACCCAAATACCTGCTCCTTGCCGCTCCGGTATTGCGAAACTTGTTGCGGGTTCTTGGCCATCACCTCGTCAATGATCTTCTCCAGCGCACCCTCGTCCGAAACCTGCGTCAGCCCCTTGGCCTTGATGATCTCGGCGGCGCTCTTGCCGGTGTTGTACATCTCCTC
>VBOF01000110.1 GCA_005877855.1 Nitrospirota bacterium
GCGTGGTTGTCCGGCTCAAACCCGAACTTGATCGCATGCACGTGTTTCTTCTTGCACGGCAGGCTATCCAACTGGTGCATCGGCATCAGCCAGCTCCGCGTGATGCTCTGCTGCGCCCCGTACCGGAAGTTGCTCTGATAGCCCGTGTCCGCCGCGATCGCCCGCCCGTCCGGCCGCATCTCATGCCCCTTCACCGACTTCGGCGTGGACACGAACGGCGCGTGCTTCATCATCGTCACCGCGTACGGATAGGCCGGATTGTACTTGCAGCGCACCATCAGCCGGCTCACCTTGGCGAACGGATCGCTCGGCTTCCACCCCCGGTACGGCCGGTCCGCCGGGTTCGCGTCGGCGTAGATGTAGTCGCCGTCGTTGATCCCCCGGTCCTTCGCCGCCTGCGGGTTCACGTGCATCTGGTGCTCGCCGATCCCCGGCGTCCGCTTGTCCATCCGGTAGGCGTCGCCGAAGTTCGACTCGTACATCTGGATCCAGTCATTGACCGACCACTGGCTGTGCACCCGGTGCCGGGTCTTCGGGGTCACGCAGTAGAACTGATACCCCTTCTCCCACAACGGGTTGATGTGCTTGCGCGCTTCCTGCCACGGCAGCTTGGTGTTACGCACGTGGCGGTCGTCATGGTGCATGGCCGTGATCGGAATGCCGTAGTCATCGGGCCGCACGAACGGGTTCGTGCTGACGATGACGTTCGGCAGGTATGGCGTGCCCTCCGGGTCCTCCCGGTGCACGATGAAGTTCTCGCCGTACTCGATGCACTCGGGCTCGATCCGGTAATTCTCGAACCGCCCGGTGCGCGTCCACATGGGCTTGGACTCGTTGACGTGCTCCCAGAACGGCTGCCGCGGATAGGTCCGCGTCATCACGAACCAGCCCTTCTCCGACTGCATGAGCGTCTTCGCGCTGTAGCCGTATGTTGTGTTGGCGGCATCAAAGATACGCTGCAGGTAAATGTCCACCCTGTTCTCGATCACGAACTTCCAGAGGTCCAGGAACTTCTTGTCGCCGGTCATCTCGGCCCACTTGAGGGCCACTCCGATATAGGTATCCAGATCGTTGCGGGTGTCGTACAGCGGCCGAATCCCGCCCTTCCAGACCTGCAGCCACGGATTCGAGCACGAATTCACCATCTCCGGGTACGTGATTTCCATCCAGGAATTGATCGCCATGGCCACGTCCGCGTAGTTCACCCCGGACGTCATCTCCAGGTCCTGCACGACGATGCACTCCACGTTCGAGTCCACGTTCTTGACCATGTCGTAGTGGTACTTCGCGTTGTTCAGGAGGTTCACATTGACCGTCCATTCGACCTTCGTGGGCGATGGCATGTGGGTCTTGCCCGTGAACACCTTGCGCCCGTACTTCGGCGTGTTCACGATCAGCCCACGATCTCCGTGGTTCCAATACGCTGGCTCCTCGCCGTAAGCGTAATACTTGGTGACGATCTCCTTGCCGTGCGCCTTGGGATCCAGATTCAGGTTGAACGCATCCTCGGCGCCCCAGGCCCCAATGCCTGCGCCGCTCCAAGGAGTCCCATGGCAGACACCGGTCTTGTAGTTGCCCGACCAATTGTGGGTGCCGGTCCCGAACTTGCCCTGGTTGCCGGTGATGATGCAGATCATCGCCGCGCCGCGGCCATTGGTCGTCCGGTGGAACCAGTGGTTCACGCCCTCGCCGGAGTGGATCGCCAACGGCTTGACGGTCCCGCAGTCGCGCGCCCAGCGCACGATCAGGTCCTTCGGCGACTGCGTGATCGCGTGCGTCGTGTCCAGGTCGAAGTCCTGCACGTGGACCTTGTACATCTGGAACACCGGCATCACGTCCACCTGCTTGCCGTCCAGCAGCGTGACGCGGTAGGTGCCTTCCAGCGCGGGATCGATCCCGGCCTTCTGCATGTTCACCCCGACCATCTCCCGGTGCATCGGCACCGCCTGGTTCTTCCCCGTGTCCCACACCATGAAGTCGCCCAGCCGCTCCCGGTACTCCTGCTTGATCGTCTGGACATACTTCGAGTAGCCGTGGGTCAGATCGAACAGCTTATAGTCTTTGATCACATCGTGCGGGTCCAGGTACTGCAGCGTATCGGTGCGGACCAGGATCGGACTGTCCGTGTACTGCTTGCAGAAGTCCGCGTCGTACAGGTTCTCGTCCATGATGATCTTGATGACCCCCAGGAACAGGGAGGCATCCGACGCAGGCCGGAGGGGAATCCAGTAGTCCGCCTTCGTCGCGGGCGGGCTGTACTCCGGCACGATGACCACGATGCGGCCGCCGCGCTCCATGCACTCGATGAACCAGTGCGCTTCCGGCATCTTGTGCTCGACGAAGTTCTTGCCCCAGCTCACGTGCAGTTTCGAGAAGCGCATGTCCGCATGGTCGATGTCCGAGGTCTGGATGCCGTTCCAAAACGGGTGGTCCGGGGGTTGGTCCCCATGCCACGTGTAGCTCGACCACGGCCGCCCGCCGACCGCCTTGTCCGGCCCGACCTTGCGGATGTACGCATCCAGCATCGCCAGGTTCGAGTTGGCCATCCGGCCGAACCCGATCTTGCCGATCTGGCCCAAGGCCGCCATGCCCGGCCGATATTTAAAGGTCCGCACGCCGGCGCCCTTCATCGTCTCGATCATCTCCGGCGGATAGCCCTGCTCGCGCAGGCGCCGCGCCCCCGCCTCGCCCGAGTACCGCTCGGCGATCTTGATCTGCGCCTTGGCCAGGTACGCGGCGCAGGTGTCCCAGGACACTCGTAGCATGTCGTCCTCGCCGCGACTGGTGAACTTATACTTGGCCTTCACCTCCGGCGACAGCTCCGGGCAACCGGCGTCCACCCAGGCCTTCCACTCTTTTCGGATCATCGGTCCCTTCAGCCGGTACGGCCCGTACACGCGCCGGTGGAAGGTGTATCCCTTCAGGCACATCCGCGGGTTCCACGAAAACGTCCCGCGGTTGCCGTACAGGTCCTCGTAGGTCTGGTGGTCGTAATTCTGCTCCACCCGCATCACGACGCCGTTGCGCACAAACGCCCGAACGCGGCATTGGTGCGTGTCGTTGGGCGAGCAGCAATAGGTGAAGGAGGAATCGTATCTATACTGGTCGTGATAGACGCGCTCCCAGGACCGGTCCGGATACTCGCCGAGGGGGTTACCCACCTCGATGACCGGCTGCAGCGCGGTCAAGGCCAGGGCCTTGTCTGCAATCGCGAGCGCCGCAATGGTGCCCGCGCTCGCTTTCATGAATTGCCGTCTGGTTACAAACATCGCTGACCTCCTTGCTGACTCCTACTCACATGACTGACCGGGAATGGGCCGCATCGCGCGGGACATTCCGATCCTTCCCCAAACACGACTTACTCTCTCACCCCCTTTCCCCACTTTGGCCTTTACAGCGTCCTCCACATTTATGCCTTTCGGGAAAAAGCAGGTATTCCCAAAGAGGGTGAATTTGATGGATGTCTGTGGTGGTGAACAACCTGAAGGGGTTAGAAAAATGGTCCGTTTCGCGTAGGCGCGACGAAAGAGTGTCGAAACGGTAACGCAGTGCTGCAAGAAAAAGTTTCTGCGAAGGGAATCTCGTTGTCGATCGCTGGGGCTATTGTTAGCTCGCGCGCCGCC
Organism: Nitrospirota bacterium; assembly: GCA_005877855.1. GTDB lineage: Bacteria > Nitrospirota > Nitrospiria > Nitrospirales > NS-4 > NS-12. Next base: position 3,624 of record VBOF01000110.1, read on the forward strand.
CGGTGAGGAAAAAGACGACGGCTTCGAGCCGGCTAGAAACGCCGACCTTGCGGAAGATGTGCTGGAGGTGAGCTTTGATCGTGTCGCTGGCGAGACAGAGTTGATCCGCCATTTCTTTGTTGGACTTGCCGAGCACCAAGAGATCGACGATTTCCCGTTCCCGCGGGCTCAAGTTCAACCCGGAGAAACTCAAGGCAGGCGCGGGTGTCGCGCCGGCGTGAGCTCCCTGCAGACGCGCCAGGACGAGGGGATGTAGGTTGGCCAGGTATGGCGAGGCGATCTCCAGACCTTCGTGGGTCGCGCGGATGATCTTCACGAACTCCTCGGCGGTCGCATCCTTGACGACGTACCCGACCGCGCCGGCCTGGATGCCTGGAATGACGCGGTCGTCGTCGGAATAGCTCGAGAGGATCAAGACCTTGGTGCCCACCAGCGCCTTGACCAGGATCTTCGTTGCCGCGATCCCGTCCAGCTTGGGCATCTCGACATCCATCAGAACCACGTCCGGCCGCACAGCCTTGGCCAGTTCGTAGGCCTCCTGACCGTCGCTGGCCTCGCCGATAACCTTGAGGTCAGATGCGTGCTCAAGGACGATGCGCAGGCTCTGCCTGAACAGACGCTGGTCGTCCGCTATGACCAATCGGATGGACACAATGCCCATTGTGCAAGTTGCGCGCCACATGACTATCACCCAAATAGGTGAAAAATGCGTTACGCCTAAGCATAACCTACCTGAAGTGGTACCGGCGGTGAGAGGGGCTAGGGTGCCCGGCGTCCGGTAAGCAAAAAGACGACGGCTTCGAGTCG
>VBOF01000111.1 GCA_005877855.1 Nitrospirota bacterium
CGTGTCGTAGATCGTGCCCCGGCGCCCCTGGCGCTCCGCGCGCTCCTTGAGCAGGTACATCACGCCGAGGCCGCCCGCCATCGCGAACGCCGCGTAGCTGGTCAGCGTGATGGAGACGTGAATGTAGATCCAGTAGCTGTTCAACGCCGGCACCAGCGGCTCCGCCACCTGGTAGCGGTACGGCAGGAGCGACGCCGCGCCCATCGCGATGAACCCAACCGACACGACGAACGCCCCGATGGCTTTGATCCCGTATTTGAACTCCAGGAACAGGTAGCCCGCGATGATCGCGAAGGAGACGTACGACATCGCCTCGAACTGGTTGGACCAGGGGGCAAACGTGCCGGACAGCTGCATGCGCTCGTAGGCTCTCATCCCTAAGGCCACCCCGTTGACGATGAGCCCGAAGAAGGTGACCCAGGTCGCGAGTTGTACGAGCGGCTGCGCCCAGCCGTCATCCTCCTAGGAGGACGCCGGATGCCCGGCATAGGCCGGGCGCAGGGCCTTCTTCGAGGCCACCAGGTAGCTGAAGTACAGCCCCACCGCTGCCAGGTAGAGCCAGAACGTCACGTCAAAGAGAAACAGCGATCGAAACATGGCTTCTCCTCTCTTACCTTACGCTGTTGGAGATCGCAGCGCTTTGAGTAGCTCACTGAGCCGGTGAAACTCGCGGTCGAAGTCGATCTGCCCTTTGTAGGCCGTTCCGCCCAGGTAGACCGTCACGCCGTGCGGCTCGGAGACCAATTTGGCCCAGACCCGCCGGTGAAAGATGAGCGCCGACAGCATCACCCCCACGACCAGCAAGGTGGAGCCAATCCACACGATGATCACGCCCGGGTCCCTGGCGATCTGCAAGCCAGTGAACTTTTTCGTCAGGTAGCCGGTCAGCTCGAACTTGTACTGGGACCCCTGGATCTCGAACAGATCAGGATAATGGTAGAAAATCCAGGGTGCCGCGAGGTGCCGATCGTGCTCCGTGATAGCCAGCTTGACAGCTGGGTTCTCGTGTTCGACCGTCTTCGAATAGACGCGGCGGGCCTTGGCGTCGAACCCGAAGTCCGCCACGAAGTCCGTCACCTGGAGCTTGAGTCCCAGATTTTTCAGCTCGGCCTCCTTGCGCCAGTCCAGGATCGCCTCGCCGACGACTTTGTCCGAAGCCTTCTCCCGCACCACGATCCGCGCCTTCTCGACACGATCCCAGGAATCGCCGTAGCTGGACTGATAGAACCAGATGCCTTTGTAAACCAGCGGGTCGTTGACGGTGATCGTCTTGGTGATCTTCTTCTCCCCGTTCTCAAGGACCGTCAGGGTGCTGTTGTATGACTTGACCGCGCCGTTATCGTAGTAGTCGATCCAGAACTTGTCCACGTGCAGGTCAAAGCTCCCCTGCGGGACGTGATAGGTCTCCCCTTCGAGACAGACGCCGAAATCGCGGAAGCCCAGGCTGTTGCCGAGGAGCCCTCCCGCTACGATGACCGTCACGCTAAGATGCGCCACGTGGGCCGCAACCCGACCCATGATGCCTTTTGTCGCGTAGAGGGTCGTCTCGGTGTCGCCCTTGTTGATCAGCACCCGATAGCCCCGCTCGGCGAACGCCAACCCCAGCTGCTCGGTAACCTTGGACCGCTCGGCCGGGAGAGCCACCATCACGGATCGTTTCAGGTTCTGGATGAACGACGCCGTGACGTTGACCTTGTCCTGCCGGATGGAGCGCCAGATCGCCGGGAACCGCTGGTGGAAACAGGTCAGGGAGTTGATGCAGAGCAGGACCAGCACGGTCGAGAAGTACCAGGTGTGATAGATGTCGACGAACCCCAGCTTGACAAACCACCAGTAGGCGTTCTCTCCATACTCCTTGATATAGACCTCCGGCCGCTCGCCCTGTTGGATGACCGTCCCCACCGTCGAGAGAATGGCCAGGGTGATCATCAGGAAAATCGCCAGCTTGAGCGAGCTGAAAAACTCGCCGAGGGTGTCGCCGAATTCCTTGAAACTGAACGGTTTCGCGTCGTCGGCTGGTTTTGTGATGGCATCCATGGGGTTCGTGGCTTGAGAGTCGATCGAGGTCATCCAATCCTACAGGGCGCACGCCTGGACTGTCAAGATTTCTCCTTGACAACCGAGGACTTCCCTCGCTACCCTCAAGGCCAAATCCGTCCAGGCGCGGACTCAAACTCTCCTGGCATCGAACCATCATGAGGGACTCCGCAGAATGAGCCGACACAATTTCCTGTTCACGTCCGAATCCGTCACCGAAGGCCATCCGGACAAGATCGCGGACCAGATCTCGGATGGCATTCTGGATGCGATCATCGCTCAGGATAAGCGCTGCCGGGTCGCCTGCGAGACGATCCTCACGACCGGCATCGCGTTCGTCGCCGGCGAGATCTCCACCAAGGCCTACGTCGAGATCCCCGACCTTATCCGGGAGACGATCCGGCAGATCGGGTACACCGACGCCACCTGGGGCTTCGATTACCACACCTGTTCCGTGATCACCTCGATCCACAACCAATCCCCTGACATCGCCGTCGGCGTGGACTCAGGCGGCGCCGGCGACCAGGGCTTGATGTTCGGCTACGCGACGAACGAAACGCCCGAGTTGATGCCCATGCCCATCGTGCTTGCGCATCGCCTGACCCGGCGGCTGGCCGAAGTCCGGAAAAAGGGCCTCCTCTCATGGATCCGCCCGGACGGCAAGTCCCAGGTGACGGTCGAATACCGGAACGGCCGGCCCGTGCGGGTGGACACGATCGTCGTCTCCACCCAGCACAGCCCGGAAGTCGCCTGCAAGAAGATCGAGCGGGACGTGATCGAATACGTGATCAAGCCCGTCATGCCCAAGGATATCTTCGACCCCCTCAGCGTCAAATACCACATCAATCCGACCGGGCGGTTCGTGGTGGGCGGCCCCATGGGCGACACGGGACTCACCGGGCGCAAGATCATCGTGGACACGTACGGCGGCGTGGGCAGCCACGGCGGCGGCGCGTTCTCGGGCAAGGACCCCAGCAAGGTGGACCGCTCGGCGTCGTACATGGCTCGCTACATCGCGAAGAACATCGTGGCCGCGGGCCTCGCCGACAAGTGCGAGATCCAGCTGGCGTACGCGATCGGCGTGCCCGAGCCGGTGTCCATTTTGATCGACACCAAGAACACCGAAACGGTGTCCACCGACCTGATTGACAAGCTGGTCCGCAAGCACTTCCCCATGACCCCTCGCGGGATCATCGACCATCTCAAGCTCCTGCGGCCGATCTACAAGAAGACGGCTTCGTACGGACACTTCGGCCGGAACGAGCCGGAGTTCACGTGGGAGAAGACCGATCTGGCGAAGGCCCTGCGGCGGGAAGCGGGCAAGTAACTTTCCTGTTCCGAATCAGTCCCCCTTTTACTGACCAGGAGACGACTCGTGGACTACGACGTGAAAGACTTGAAGCTGGCCGACCAAGGCCGGATGCGGATCGAGTGGGCCGAGGAGTCGATGCCGGTGCTGCGGCTCGTGCGGAAACGGTTCGCCAAGGAGCGCCCCCTGCGCGGGGTCCGCATCGCCGCCTGCCTGCACGTGACGACCGAGACGGCGAACCTCATGCAGTCCCTGCAGGCCGGCGGCGCCGAGGTGCGGCTGTGCGCCTCGAACCCCCTGAGCACGCAGGACGACGCGGCCGCCTCCCTGGTGGCCCACGATCACATCCCGACCTTCGCCATCAAGGGCGAAGACAAGAAGACCTACTACAAGCACATCCTCGCCGCGCTCGGCCACAACCCCACGATCACCATGGACGACGGGTGCGATCTCGTGTCCACGCTGCACAGCGAGCGGAAGACTGCCCGCATCATCGGCGGGACCGAGGAGACCACGACGGGGGTGATCCGGCTGCGCAGCATGGCGAAGAAGGGCGTGCTGAAGTTCCCCGTCATCTCGGTCAACGACGCCGACACGAAGCACATGTTCGACAACCGGTACGGTACGGGGCAGAGCACCCTCGACGGCATCACCCGAGCCACCAACCGCCTCATCGCCGGCTCGATCGTCGTCATCGCGGGTTACGGCTGGTGTGGACGCGGGATCGCCTCGCGGGCCAAAGGGATGGGCGCGGACGTCATCGTGACGGAGGTGGCCCCGCTGAAGGGGCTGGAGGCTGTGATGGACGGCTACCGCGTCCTGACGATG
>VBOF01000112.1 GCA_005877855.1 Nitrospirota bacterium
TCACCGCGTGGTTGTCCGGCTCGAACCCCCACTTAATCGCGTGCACGTGTTTCTTCTTGCACGGCAGGCTATCCAACTGGTGCATCGGCATCAGCCAGCTCCGCGTGATGCTCTGCTGCGCCCCGTACCGGAAGTTGCTCTGATAGCCCGTGTCCGCCGCGATCGCCCGCCCATCTGGCCGCGACTCGTGCCCCTTCACCGACTTCGGTGTGGCCACAAACGGCGCGTGCTTCATCATCGTCACCGTGTACGGGAAGGCCGGATTGTACTTGCAGCGGATCATCAGCCGGCTCACCTTGTAGAACGGATCGCTCGGCTTCCACCCGCGGTACGGCCGGTCCGCCGGGTTCGCATCGACGTAGATGTAGTCGCCGTCGTTGATCCCCCGGTCCTTCGCTGCCTGCGGGTTCACGTGCATCTGATGCTCGCCGATCCCCGGTGTCCGCTTGTCCATCCGGTAGGCATCGCCGAAGTTGGACTCGTACATCTGAATCCAGTCGTTGACCGACCACTGGCTGTGCACCCGGTGCCGGGTCTTCGGGGTCACGCAGTAGAACTGGTACCCCTTCTCCCACAACGGGTTCACATGCCGCTTGGCCTCGTTCCACGGCAGCTTGGTGTTGCGCACGTGCCGATCGTCATGGTGCATGGCCGTGATTGGGATGCCGTAGTCATCGGGCCGCACGAACGGGTTGCTGCTGATGATGACGTTCGGCAGGTACGGCGTGCCCTCAGGATCCTCGCGGGCCACGATGAAGTTCTCGCCGTACTCGATGGCCTCCGGCTCAATCCGGTAGTTCTCGAACCGCCCGGTGCGTGTCCACATCGGCTTCGACTCGTTGACCGAATCCCAGAACGGCATCCTCGGATAGGTCCGGGTCATCACGAACCAGCCCTTCTCTGCCTGGATCAGCGTCTTCGCGTTGTAGCCATACAACGTCGCCGACGCATCCTGAATGCGCTGCAGGTAGATGTCTACCCGATTCTCATTGACGAACTTCCAGTGATCCGCAAACCGCTTATCGCCCGTCATCTCCGTCCACTTGGCGGAGACGATGGCGTAGCAGTCCAGGTCGTTGCGGGTGTCGTACAAGGGCCTGATCCCGCCCTTCCAGACCTGCCACCACGGATTCGACACGGTCGCCGTGGCGTCCGGATACGTGAACTCCATCCAGGAATTGATGGCGAAGGCCGTATCGGCGTAGTTCACGCCGGACGTCATCTCCAGGTCCTGGACCGTGATCATCTCCACGTTCGGGTCCACGTTCTTGACCATGTCGTAGTGGTACTTGGAGTTGTTCAGCAAGTTCACGTTGACCGTATATTCGACCTTGGTCGGCGTCGGCATGTGCGTCTTACCGGTGAAGACCTTGCGCCCGTACTTCGGCGTGTTCACGATCAGCGCCCGATCCCCATGGTTCCAATACGCCGGCTCCTCGCCGTAGGCGTAGTACTTGACCTTGACCTCCTTGCCGTGTGCGTTCGGATCCAAGGTCTGGTTGAACGCATCCTCCGCGCCCCATGCCCCGATGCCAGCCCCGGACCATGGCGTCCCCTGCGGGATCCCCGTCTTATAGTTGCCGGCCCAGGTGTGCTGCCCGGTCCCGAACTTACCCATGTTACCGGTGACGATCAGGATCATCGCCGCGCCTCGGCCGTTGGCCGTGCAATGGAACCAGTGCGCCACTCCTTCGCCGTTATGGATAGCCGCGGGCTTGATGGTCCCTGAGTCCCGCGCCCAGCGCACGATCAGGTCCTTCGGCGTATTGGAGATCGCGTGCGTCGTGTCCAGGTCGAAGTCCTGTACGTGAATCTTATACATCTGGAAGGCCGGCATCACGTCCACTTCCTTGCCGTCCAGCAGCTTGACCCGGTACGTGCCTTCCAGCGCCGGTTCAATGCCAGCCCTCACTTGGTGGATGCCGACCTGCTCCCGGTTCATCGGGATCGGCGCGTTCTTCGCCGTGTCCCACACCATGAAGTCGCCCATCCGCTCCCGATCCATGTCCTTGATCGCCTGGACCTTCGCCGTGTAGCCCTTCGACAGGTCCGCCAGGTGGTAGTCCTTGATCACATCCCGCGGATCCAAGTACAGGAGCGTGTCCGTGCGGACCAGGATCGGCATGTCCGTGAACTGCTTGCAGAAGTCCGCGTCGTACAGGTTCTCATCGAAGAGGATCTTGATAACCCCCAGGAAGAGCGCCCCGTCACCGCCAGGCCGGATCGGCAGCCAGTAGTCTGACTTCGTGGCCGGCGGGTTGTACTCCGGACAGATCGACACGATGCGGCCGCCGCGCTCCATGCACTCGATGAACCAGTGCGCTTCCGGCATCTTGTGCTCGACGAAGTTCTTGCCCCACTGCGTGTGCAGCTTGCTGAAGCGCTGGTCGCTCAGATCAATGTCCGACGTCTGCACGCCGCACCAGTATGGGTGCGCGGGGTTCTGATCCCCGTGCCACGTGTAGCTCGACCACGTCCGGCCGCCCTGCGCCTTATCCGGCCCCACCTTGCGGATGTAGGCATCTAGCAGGCCCAGCATCGTGGACATGCGCCCGCACCCGATCTTGCCGATCAGGCCCAACAGCGCCATGCCCGGGCGGTACTTGAAGGTCTTCGTGCCGCCGCCCTTCATCATCTCGATCATCTCCGGCGGATACCCCTGCTCGCGCAGGCGCCGCGCGCCCGACTCGCCTGAGTACCGCTCGGCGATCTTGATCTGCGCCTTGGCCATGTATGTGGCGATCGTGTCCCAGGACACGCGCAGCATATCGTCTTCGCCGCGGCTGTTAAACCGATACTTGTTCTTGACCTCCGGGCTCAGCTCCGGGCAGCCATCATCCACCCAGGCCTTCCAGCCCTTGCGCAGCATCGGGCCCTTCAAGCGGTACGGCCCATACACCCGCCGGTGGAACGTGTACCCCTTCAGGCACATCCGCGGGTTATGCGCAAACGTGCCGCGGTTGCCGTAGAGATCCTCGTACGTCTGGTGATCGTAGTTCTGCTCGACCCGCATCACCACGCCGTTGCGCACAAACGCACGCACGCGGCAGGCATGTGTGTCGTTCGGCGTACAGACGTAGGTGAACGACGAGTCGTAGCGGTACTGGTCGTGATAGACGCGCTCCCAGGACCGGTCCGGATACTCGCCGAGGGGGTTGCCCACCTCGATGACCGGCTGTAGCGCGGTCAAGGCCAGCGCCTTGTCCGCAATCGCGAGCGCTACGATGGTGCCCGCGCTTGCTTTCATGAATTGCCGTCTAGTTAAGAACATTGGCTAACCTCCTACGTTAAAAGACTTGTGCACTGTGACGGTCCGCGCCGTCCGTAAAACGGCGCCCACACACGGACAAAGGATCTCCCACCCCCTTCCGTCAAATTCGCAGTGAACCCATTGAATTCTGAGCATACTTACCTCGCTAGCCCATTTAGGTAATCAATTCGTGTGCCGACTTACCTGAATGGGCTACCCTTACTTGGAAATAACTGACAACTTATTGATTGTATTGTCGAAAATAATTGTTGTTCGCCTATACTAGACTTACGATGTACGAGGAGTGATGATCGTGGGTGCAAGTAATCACTTGCAATGCCTGACGCGTCTGACTCATAACTTCTTGTGAAGTCAAAAAAATTTCCCCTTGCATGGTCACCTGCAATTCGCAAAAACACTCCCAATCAGACGAAATGCGGGATGCTTACGAGGTGATCTTGACAGAAGCAGTTACGAGATCAGGACAAAAGGGGGCCAAGAGAACTCCGTCCCTGGCATGCATAATGTCTGGGGCGTTGAAAGAGAGGAGCCGATCCGGCAAAGAAACAGGAACTAATACCTAGGTCATAGCCTGCACCCTAGGCATCCTCTTTGAGCTAGCCCTTCATGATTTGCTGGAAATGATTGTTTCGACGTGGCTACAATGCCGTTTCCCCAATGAAAGAGCCCACCTTCCTGAAAGCTATGGTGCAGAAAGCTCAGGCCCGACGGGTGCTGGAAATCGGTACGTTTGACGGCACCAGCGCCCTGGCGATGGCCGAGATGCTGCCAGACGACGGTACGGTCATTACCTGCGAGATCAATCCAGGCTTGGCCAATCTAGCCCGCAAGCGCTTCAGCCGAAGTCCGCACGGCCGTAAGATCGAAGTCCTCGTAGGGCCGGCGTTGGAAACGTTACGGAATCTGACTGGACCGTTTGATCTCATTTTTATTGACGCCGATACCGAAAACTACGTGCGCTACTATCAACGGGCCCTGGAACTGTTGCCACCGACAGGGATGCTCCTGCTCGACAATATGCGCGGCATCACACTTGGCCCGGTGGATCGTTCCCGCGATCCTGCCGTTGGAGCCATTGGGCAGCTCAGCCAGCTCATTGCTGACGATACCCGTGTGATCGCCTCCTTTAAGGCTGTCCGTGACGGCGTCCTGGTCATTACCATGGCGCCTGACGACCCGTAAAAGCCTTACGTTGCCCTATTCGGAATCCTTGAGGTAGCGTTTCATGATCTGTTGGAAGTGCTGACGAGGAACCCCGCTATCCTGCGCCGCGCGGGTGACGTTCCCGCCGTGCGCGGCCAGTTTGCCTTTGATATACCGCATCGTGAAGGCTTCCAGCACCTTTTGCTTGGCGTCAGAATAGGGTAAGTGCAGGTATTCCTCGCCAGGCATCGAAGGAGAACCGGTTTTCTCTCCTGAGACGGACGGAAGGAGCGAGGATAACTCCTTCGACGAG
>VBOF01000113.1 GCA_005877855.1 Nitrospirota bacterium
ACGGACCGCCACGTCCACGTGGCGCTCCTCCAGCACCCGGCCGGCCAGCTCCGCGAGGCGCGGGGAAAACCCGCGGTATGCGTCGAGCACCTTCGCCGACGCGGCCGCGAACGAATACCGCCGGCGGGCCTCGCGGAAGGGCGCGTAGATGTGGTACCGGCTCATCTTCCGGATGCGGCAGAGCCGGCCCTTGATCGCGAAATAGTCCTGAAAGACGCCGGCGTTCCGGGCGCAGACGGCCAGCAGGGCCTCGACCGCCTCCTCGGGCACGTCGTTCATCAGGTTGCGCACCGCGATCGGCGAGCGGTGCTGGCGCAGGCCCAAGTGCTCCTGCTTCCAGTCCGTCACGAGGGTCTTGTAGATCTCACCGATCACGTCGGCGGGCTCCGCGAACACCCTGTACAGCTCACGGTAGGCCGCCTCGCGCACGCGGGCGTCAGGGTCGCGCACGTACACGAGCAGGTCCTCGCGGGTGAGCGCGCGGGCCTTGCCGTGGATCGTCAGCCTGTAGGCCAAGCCGCTGGTCAGGATGTCGTAGAGCCCCACCAGCGCCCGGCGGCCTGTGACGCTCTTGACATTGATGATCTTCTCTTCGGGCTCGCTGAGGGCGTGATCCTTGAAGCGGCGCAGGGACTCCAGGTGGTATGCATAGTCGCCTGCAGCGGCCAGCAGCCGGGCGGCGCTCGCGTCATCGATCTTCTGCCACCACAGGTCGAAGAACAGCATGCGGTTCGTGAAGCCCGCCTGCATCTCCTCGACGGCCGCCTTGAAGACTCGGGCCTTCTGGTTCTTGGTGTTCTCGGAGAACCAGAGGTAGGCGTACGCGCCGAGCCTGCTGGTCGTCCGGGTGATCGCCTCGGCCAGTTTCAGCGCGTCCAGAAACGTCTCGGCGGGAATGTCCGGTGACAGCCTGTCCCGAAATCCCTCGAAGCGTCTGACCTGCTCCTCGAGCTCCTGCCGCAGGAGGTCCCGATCACGCGCCGGCTCACGCAACAGGTCTTGAAGGTTCCAGGACAGAAATGGGGTCAGACTCGATTTAGCCATGAAAAGCTATCGCCTTGGTGAGACGCCCTAAATCGAGTCTGACCCCATTTCCCTAACTGTGCTCCTGACCGCAATGCGCGCAGGCCAGCCACCCTGAGAGGAGCGGCCGCCCGCAGCCGGTACAGATGCGACGGAGCACCGCCCGGCAATAGGGACAGAACCGGTACTCCGAATTGAGGTGCCGGCCGCATCCCGGACAATTGGCGGCTGCGTACTCGCTGACTTCGAGGATACGACCCAGTTCCTCGATCGTCGTGATCCCGGCCTTGGCCTTTTCGAGCCCGTCTTCCACCAGGGTGCGCATCCCGGACTCCTGCGCGGCGATACGGATGTCCTCTTCCGTCGCCCCGCGCAGGATCAGGTCTCTGATTCTGGCATCCAGGACCAGCGTTTCGAACACGCCCGTCCGCCCCTTGTAGCCGGTTTCCTGGCATCTTGCACAGCCCTTGCCCACCGCGTATTGGCCGCCGGCAAGGCTGACCGCCGACAGGCCCAACGCGGTCGCCACGCTGGTATCGGGCTGGGCAGGCGCCTTACAGTCGCGGCAGACGACCCGCACCAGTCGCTGGGCGATGATGCCAATCATCACCGACGCCACCAAGTAGCGGGGAACCCCGATATCCAGCAGGCGCGTGATGGTGGAGGGCGCGTCATTGGTATGCAGCGTGGTGAAGACCAGGTGGCCGGTCAGCGCCGCCCGGCAGGCAATTTCAGCGGTTTCTGCGTCCCGGATCTCACCAACCAGAACCATGTCGGGGTCCTGGCGCAGAATCGAGCGGAGGCCCTTGGCGAATGTCAGGTCGATGTCCGCGTTGACCTGCATCTGATTGAGCCCCGGATAGTGATACTCGACCGGGTCCTCCACCGTGACGATGTTCGTCGTGCGGGACTTGATCCGATTGAGGATGCCGTACAGCGTGGTGGTCTTGCCGCTGCCGGTCGGGCCCGTGACCACGATCATGCCCTTATGGCGCGTGATCAGCCCATGGACCTGCTTCAAATCGCTGGGGTTCAGGCCGATGTCCTCGAGCTCCAAGCTCTTGCTCGTCGCGTCCAGGACGCGGAGGACCGCCTTTTCGCCGTGCTGCAGCGGGATCGTCGAGATGCGCAGGTCCACTTCCCGCCCTTCCAGTTTCACGCGCACCGATCCGTCCTGCGGAAGCCGCCGCTCGGCAATGTCGAGACGGGCGAGGATCTTCATGCGCGACACCAGCGCCGGGTGCAGCGCGACCGGCACTTTGAGTTGATCAGACAGCAATCCGTCCAGCCTGAACCGAACGGTGCCTTCCGGCACGCCGGGCTCGATGTGGATGTCGCTGGCGCCCAGTTGGATCGCCTTGCGCATGATGAGATTCATCAATTGGACGACTGGGGCGTCCTCAGCATGGGCATCCAGCACGCTGGCTTCCTGGGAGCGCGGCGTCAGCACCGGCGCAGTCGTCTGGCCCACCCCCTTGGCCATCAGGCGGCCCGCCCCCTCCAGATGCCTGGAGTAGAATCGTTGGATGGCGTCCTGGATCTGGGACCGGCTGCCGAGAGTCGGCGACACCTGGCACCCCGTGACGAAGGAGAGGTCCCGAATCGCCTCATGGTCCATGGGGTCGGCCATCACGACATCCAGCCGTTTCCCTTCCAGGCGGACCGGCAGGACGGTGTACTTGCGCGCCAGTGTCTCGGGGATCAGGTTGAGTTGGTCCGAACGCAGGACCAAGGCGGAGACGTCGGTATAGGGGAGCTTGAGCCGATTGGTCAGGAAGGGAATGAGCTGCGCTTCCGTGACATGCCCGCGGTCGAGGAGAATCTCACCGATGCGCCGGCCGGACTGGCGCTGCTCCTGGAGGGCCTCCTGGAGAACCTGCGCAGTGATGAACTCCTGCTCGACTAGAAACTCCCCGAGCCGCGACCGGCTCGCGGGCTCGGTCCCCTTCACCTCCTTCGACGACTTCTTGGCGCCAGGCTCCATCCGCGCAATTACTTCGTCACGACCAGCGGCACGAAATCTTCCTCCAGGACGGTCTTCTGTCCTTCCTTGTCGAGCATGAAGTCCACGAATGCCTTGACGAGGGGTGAAGGCGGCGTCTTCGTCACCATCACGATCGGCCGGCGGAGCGGATAGGCCCCGGAGGACACGTTCGCCGGCTCCGGATCGACTTTATTGATCGCGAGCAGGCGGATCGGCACGCCCACGCTGACGTTGCCGACGCCCGCGCTCAGGTTGACGTAGGACACCGCGTTCAGATTGCCGGAGATGACCCGGATGGCCTCCTTGTCGGGTTCCACCACGCCCTTCCCGTTCACGAACTTCCCGCTCAGGCTCAAGAGCTGCTCCAGGTAGGGCCGCACCCCCTTGCCCTCTTCCCGGTTGACGATCGTGATCCTGGCTTCAAGCCCCCCGACCTCGTCCCACGTCTTGACCGCCCCGCTCAAGAGATCGGTGACCTGTTTGAGGGTGACCTCCTGCACGCGATTGGAGGCGTTGACCATAATGGCGATCCCCTCCCACCCGACAGTCGTGCCCGTCCAATCCTGCTCTTCAGGCTTCGGAGTCCTGCCCACCACGGCGATATCCGCCGAACCTTCGGCCAGGGCGGCGAGCGGGTCCACGCCGTCCGTCGCCGCAAACCGCACCCGCACGCGAGGATGCAGCTTCTCGAACTTCACGCTGGCCTTCTCGAAGACCGCCTGCTCGCGGCCGGTTACGGAGATGGTGAGCTTGCCGGTGAGGCTCATGTCGGCGGCGTCCGCGGGTGGAGGAACGAGCCCCCAACTGAGGATCAATCCAATGATGACGAAAAGCCCTGCCTGCATACCGTCCTCCTTCGCCAAAAGTCCGTAAAAACCCCCCGATTTTACCACAGGGCTCCCCGGAGGGCTACCACCGGAAGGAGTCGTTGACAGGTCGACGCTGGAAGACCTTGATCAGCGCAAGCCCGGCAGCAAAGCCGCCGATGTGGGCGAACCAGGCGACCCCACCGCCGAGGCCTCCCCAACTGAAGGCTCCGCTGATGATCTGCATCACGATCCAGAATCCCAGCACCACGACGGCGGGCACGGGCACCACGCGGGTGAGAAAGCCAGCCGGGATCAGCACCAGGACGCGCGCCCGTGGAAACAGGAGGAGATAGGCGCCCAGCACCCCGGAGATCGCCCCGCTGGCCCCGACCATGGGAACCGTCGAGTCCGGAGCCGTCACGGCGTGCCCGAAGACGGCCATGATCCCGCACAGCAGATAGAACAGGAGGAAGCGCCCATGGCCCATGACGTCTTCGATGTTGTTGCCGAAGATCCAGAGGTAGAGCATGTTGCCGCCCAGATGCAGGAGGCCCGCGTGCAGGAACATCGAGGTCAGCACGGTCACCGCGGCAGGCACCGCCGGATCGCCCACCACCGTGCCGGGGTGAAACCACTCAGCCGGCACCGCGGCGAAGGACAGGATGAAGCGCTCCTCGGCAGGGCCCAGCGAGAGCTGATACAGAAAGACCAGGCAGTTCAGGACGATCAGTGAGACCGTCACGACCGGCATTAGCGTCGTGGGATTCTCGTCCCGCATTCCTTCGCGGCGGACTTCCTGTTAAGATATCGGCTATGCGGATCACTCCCGCCCCCTCCTTCCCCCTCTTCGTGGGCGTGCTCGTCAGCCTCCTCCCGCTCGCACCCCAGCACAAGGGCCTCGCCGTGACGGGCGACTTGCGCGACGCCCGGGCCTCCTTCGAGCGGAAGGACTACGACACGGCGGTTCGGTTGCTGAACTCCCTGCTGGCGGCCCAGCCGGGCAACGCGGCGGCCTACGAGCTACGCGCCCTGGCCCATGGATATTGGGGTCGCCCGGAAGAGGCCCTGGCCGACCATGACCATCTCGCCCAAGCGGGGAAGGCTACGGGCGATCTGCTGCGGCGTATTTGCATCGGCCTGCTCACGCACTGGCTCTCGCAGGACCAGGAACTCGTGCGTGGTGCGGCGGCGACGGCCTTGGCGGAGCTCGGGCCGGCCGACACACGGGCCGCCCTGAATCTGGCCCTGCACGACTCGTCGCCCCGGGTGCGCACCTTCGCCCTCCAGACCGCTGGCCGCCTTGGCCTGGCTGCAACGCTGCCCGCCGTCCGCGACGCCGTGACCGACCCGGACGTCACGGTCCGTATCGCGGCGCTCTCCTCGCTTGGCCTTTCCCAAGACCCGTCGGTCGTTGGGGTGGTGCGGCGCGGCTTGAAAGACCGGGACCCCATCGTCCAGTTGGTCGCACGCGAGGCCCTGGTCCGTCTCAACCAGCCCGAGCCGGTGCAGCCGTTCCTGACGGCCGCCCGCGACTTCAGCCCCGCCGTCCGGGGCGCGGCCCTGGGCATCCTCGGCCGGCTGAAAGTGAAAGACCCCACGGCACTCTCGGCGCTGACGCTGGGCCTCAGCGATCCGGATGCGTCGGTCCGGTCGTTCGCCGCAGGAGCCCTGGGCGACCTCGGCGCGACCTCCGCTATCACGGTACTGGTGGACGCGCTGAGCGACCGGGACCCCTACGTCCGCAACTTCGCCGCCGTCAGCCTCGGCCGGCTCAACGCTAAGGCGGCGATCGGCGCGCTGTGGGGCGCCGTGAAGGACTCCGACTCGCTCGTCAGACTGGCGGCGGCGGAGGCGCTGGTGAAGCTGGGCGAAGGTGAGGCGGCGCTGGTCATGCGGGAGTTGCTCCGGGACCCTGATTTCGGCGTGCGGAGCGCGGCGGTGGGCACGATGGCCCGGAGCGGCCCGGAGCGGGCGATGGCCTTCGCGCTGGAGGCGTTCGACGACCCCGCTCCACGGGTTCGCGTGGCGGCCGTCCAGGCGCTGGGGCGCGTCGGAGGCAAGGCGGTCATTCCGTACCTGAGGCATGCCCTGCTGGATAAGGATCTGACCGTCCGCGCGTTCGCAGCCGGCCACCTCGGCGCAGTTGTCTCTGACAGGAAACGAAAGGGGGAACCCTAAATGCTGAGATTTCTGGGGATGCTCACCATCATAGGGCTGGCGTTCATCTGGGGCGTCTACATCGGCCTAGAGGGGACCGATGCAGTCCTTCACAAGGCCAAGCAGCTCAGCGCCCAAGTCCTTGCCAGCACCAGTGCCCTGGAACGCAATCTGAGCCTGCGCTCCAGTCTCGTGAATGCCAAGGAGCGGCTGGTGCAGGTGAAGGTTGAGTTGCTCGACAAGAACTACGGCAAGGCTGCGACCGGCTTAGGGGAAGCCCGGCAGGCCCTCAAGAAGGCGATGGAGGCGGCCGACGAGGAGAACAAGCAAAAACTGAAGGAGGAGATGGAAAAGGTGGAAGCGGTGAAGCGCGACGTGCAGGCGCTGAAGACTGGCGTCCAGGCAAGGGTGGATGAGATCGTGAACGAGTTGGATGGCCTGCTGACACGGTAGGGGCAGACCTATGTGTCTGTCCTCTGTACCGGGCAACCACACAGGGTTGCCCCTACACGTCACGCCGTTCCCGCGCGCTCTTCGCTCGCCTCCTCGTCCTGGGCCTCGTTCGCGGCCTTCGCCTTCTTCTTCCAGTCCCAGATAATCCGCTCCGCGCGCATCTGGACGACGAAGTCCGGGTCTTTCATGAGCGCTTTGATGGCGGGCTTGCCCCGAGCGTCCCCGATCTTATCGAGCGCCGCGATCGCCGCCAAGCGTACCTCCCACTCTTCGTCCTTGGTGGCCTCGATCAGCAGATCCAAGCAGTCGGCAACCCCGATGTCGCCGAGCGCGATGACGGCATGCTTGCGGATATTCTTGTCCTTGTCATTGAGCACCGCGGTGAGCCGCTCGACGGCCGGCTGGCCCACCTCGATCAAGGCCTGCGTCGCGGCTTCCTTGAACTCTTCAATCCTGAGCTGGGCGAACAGCGGGTCCAGCACCCGCTCGTCCTTGATCCGGCCCAGGATCTTGATGACATATTTGCGGATCTGGTACTCCCGCAGGGCCTTGATCAGCGGCTCAACGGCTGGAGAGCCGATCTGGGTCAGCGCGTCTTCTGCCGCCTCCCGGACGTTCCACTCCGCATCGCGCAGTGCGGCGATCAGGTGGGGGATCGGCCGCTCGTCGCCCATCTCGCCCAGGGTGATCGCGGCTTCCCGACGGTGGTACCAATCCTTGTCCTTTAGGAGGTCGATCTGGATCTCGACCTCGTCCTTGACCTTCTCCTCGGGAGCTTGGGACTGCTCGACCGCAGCCGTGGCCGGAGTCTCAGCCTCGGCGACGGGCTGTTCCGGACCCGTCGACATGTACTCCGACTTGTCCGACCCGTCGGGCATCGCCGACGTCGTCTCGACAGGCTTGGCCTTCGCCTTCCCGGCGTCTTCCGTCTTCTTCAGATCCTCAGCCATGGTGATCCCTCTCGTCTTCAGCCTGTAGCCGCAGCCGGTTGGGCTTCTTTCTTCTTGCCTTGCGCATGCGCCAAGCGCTGCGCCAGGCTTCGCCTTTTGCGCTGCTCCCGCTTCAGACGCTTCCGCAGCGCCCGCAGGGCCGCGTCTCCCAGCACTTTGCCTGCCTTGGCCTTCCGTTCGGCGACCTTCTTTTTGAGCCGCGCGATGTCCTCCTCACGCAGGCTCTTCTTCTTGGCCTTGGCCATGAGTTCTCCCCAGCATCGGACGTTCAGCGAATCAGCGGGATGAGTGTATCGGGTTATCCAAAGGAGTGTCAATGGAGAGTGCGGACGATCTGATTTGACACGGATTCCCCCCTCCTCTACACTGCGCGTCATGGCCTCACACACGGTGATCACGGCACGCGCGCGAACCCGACCGATCACGATCGGCTTCGTCAACCTCGGCTGCTCCAAGAACCAGGTGGACAGCGAAGTCATGCTGGGCGCGTTGGCGCGGGACGGCTTCACCTTGACCGACGATCCCGCGCGCGCCGAGGTCGTCATCATCAACACGTGCGGCTTCATCGAGGAAGCCAAACAGGAGTCGATCAATGCCATCATCGAGCACGGCGCGCTGAAGAAGACGGGATCGTGCCAGGTCCTGATCGCCGCCGGCTGCCTCGCCCAGCGATACCAGGGCGAACTGCTCAAGGCGCTGCCGGAGCTGGATGGCGTCATCGGCACGGGGGACACGGGCCGCGTCTCGGAAATCTGCCGTGCCCTGCTGGTTCCAGGCCGTAAGGCGCAGCGGGTGTGGGCCAGCCCGCCACCCTATCTGTACGATGAGCTGACGCCGAGGCTGCGGCTCGGCAAGGCGCACTCCGCGTACGTCAAGATCGCGGAGGGCTGCAACCGGCACTGCGCGTTCTGCGCCATCCCGCTCATGCGGGGGAAGCAGCGGAGCCGGCCGATCGAGTCCATCGTCGCGGAAGCCGCGGCCCTGGCGGCTGACGGCGTGAAGGAGATCAACCTCATCTCGCAGGACACCATCAACTACGGCGTGGACCTCGGCCTGCGGCACGGCCTGGTCGCCCTGTTGCGGAAGCTGGTCACCGTGAAGGGCCTCCGCTGGATCCGGCCCTTCTATCTCTATCCCCAACAGGTGACGGATGCGCTGATCGATCTCTACGCGGGGGAAGAGAACATCACCAAGTACATGGACATGCCCTTCCAGCACATCAACGACGCTCTGCTGAAGCGCATGCACCGCCTGGGCGACAAGGCCTCCATCACGAAGCTGGTGGACAGGCTGCGCGCCCGCATCCCCGGCCTCACCTTCCGGACGGCGTTCATCGTCGGCTTCCCGGGCGAGACCAAGGCCGCTTTCAGCGACCTCAAGCGCTACCTGACCGACATGGAATTCGACCGGGTCGGCGTGTTCCTGTACTCGGACGAAGAGGGTACGCCGGCCGCCGACCTCGATAAGAAGATCGATCGTGCGGTAATGGAAGAGCGCCGCGCGGAGTTGCTGGCCG
>VBOF01000114.1 GCA_005877855.1 Nitrospirota bacterium
GGGGCCGTGCGGGAAAGTGCTGGGCCAGGAGATCGCCGCACATCGCAATCGCCCGGCAAAAGGCCTCCGTTGGGCGCCCGTCTTTGATCCCCTGGATCAAGCCGTTAACAAGTGTGTCCCAGGTACCGGGCGGCACCCTCTCGTTGATGGCCTTGTCGGCGAGCACCTGCACGCGGCGCTCCAGCAGCGAGGCCATGATCAAAATGCCAGTGCCTTCGCGCGTCTTGTGCAGGCCGTGTTCGTAGAACGCCAGTTCGGCGCGCCGGCGCACCTTGAAGGCCATCCGCTCGTTCGAGGAGAAGAACCGTCTCACGACGGAGATGGAGCCAGCCCCATAGCCCACCGCATAGGCGAGCACCACGCCGAGCACGACCCAGCCGGGATGGTGCAGATGCACGACGTGTTGCTCCCAGCCGAGGTCCCAGGTCAGCAGGACGGTCAGAGTTAAGAGCGAAAAGGCGAGCCCCGCAAGGTATCGCGCGTCGCTGTATCGCGCGGAGGAGGGGACGATCATGGGCACGATCTCGCCCCGCGTGCGTCGTTCGGCAGCCTGCACTGCCTCACGGATTTTTCTGAGGTCGTCGTCCGAAAACATGTTCACCTCACCAACTTCCGGAGGCGCCTCCGCCGCCAAAAGACCCACCTCCGCCGCTGAAGCCGCCGCCGAATCCGCCTCCGCCCGAAAACTCGCCAAAACTTCCTCCTCCCCAGCCGCTGAATCCCCGTGGAGAACTTCGGCCGCCGCCCGCCATCCCTGCCAGCCCCATCGCGACGATCAGCACGATGACCGCGGCGACGATGGCCAGGATCAAGCCGGACGAGAGGGCGAGCACGAAGGCCATCACGCTTCCGATGGAGCCGCCTTTCCAATGGTGGCCGACGATGGCGGCTGTCAGGATACCCACGACGACGGCCAGGAACAACATGCCCAAGGCGCTTTCGGTCTTGTTGCCGGTCGAAACTGGTTTTCGCTCGGGCGGAGTGTAGGTGCCTTCGATCGTGCCGAGCACGGCCTTGACGCCGGCCGCGATCCCGCCGGGGAAATCGCCGTTCCTGAAGCGAGGAACTATCTCTTCCCTGATGATCCGGGAAGATTTCAGATCGGTCAACGCACCTTCCAAACCGTAGCCCACTTCGATGCGGACTTTGCGATCGTTTGGCACCACAAGAATGAGCACGCCGTTGTCGGTTCCCTTTCGCCCGAGCTTCCAGGCAGTCGCCACTCGATGGGAGAATTCCTCCAGCGGTTCCCCTTCCAGGGATGGCAGGGTCAGGACCGCTACCTGGTTGCCGGTGCGCGCCTCGTGGGTGGCCAGCTCCGCGGAAAGCGATGCGGTACGATCCGCAGGCAGGAGATGGGCGTTATCAACGATGCGCCCGGTGAGCGGTGGGACATCGAGCGCGGCGGCGGGCGAAGCAAGTGCCCCGACCATGACTGCCACCAGCAGGGAAACTACCCGCACTTAGAACTTGACTTCGGGCGGCTGGGCCGCAGCCTTCTCGTCGGCCACCGTGAAGTTCGGCTTCACATCCATTTTGAGAATGTATTTCGCGGTCATATTGGTGGGGAAAAAGCGCACAAGCTTATTGTATTCGGCCACCTTGTCGATGTACCGCTTGCGCGCCACGGTGATCCGGTTCTCGGTGCCCTCTAACTGGCTCTGGAGGTCGCGGAAATTTTCATTCGCTTTGAGGTCTGGGTATTTTTCGACGACCACCATCAGCCGCGCGAGCGCCGTGGACAGGTCTCCCTGCGCCGCCTGGAATTTCTTGAACGCCTCGGGGTCCTTGATCAGCTCCGGCGTCGCCTTGATGCCGGCGACCTGCGAGCGGGCCTGGGTCACGGCCTCCAGCGTCTGTCTCTCGTGGGCCGCATAGCCCTTGACGACATTGACCAGGTTCGGGATCAGATCGGCCCGCCGCTGATACTGGTTGAGGACCTCGCTCCACGCGGCGTTCGTCTCTTCGTCGAGCCCTTGGATGTCGTTATAGCCGCATCCGGGGGCGATCAAAAGCGTCATGATCAGCAGCGCCATCGTCACGTGATGTCGAGCATGCATATCGGGGCCTCCTTGATTGAGAATCAACGGCTACTCCGTCTCACCGGCGTCATCAGTAATACTTCTCCCTATAGATGGGACACAGGCCTTTCTTCTGCAAGACCGCCGTCACGTCCTTGATCATGCCCTCGTTCCCGCAGAGATAGACGGCGAGGTTCTGCACGGACGCAATGCGCGCCTCCACCAGCGGGGTCACGCGTCCGCGTTCACCGGTCCAGCCGTCCTCGGGACGGGACAGCGTGGTGATGAAGGAGAAGTTCGGATGGGCGCTGGCCAGGGCCTCCAGCTCGTCCTTGTAGTAGAGGTCCCGCTGGCTGCGAAGGCCCCAGTAGAGTGTGACCGGGCGGGGGAACCCACGCTCGGACAGAGCGTAGAGCATCGAGCGAAGAGGGGCGATCCCTGTGGCGGTCGCCACAAACAGGATGTCGCGCGCGGGATCGTCCCGCAGGTAGAAGGCCCCGGTCGGACCCTTGAACTGGGTCTCATCCCCGACGCGAAGGCTGAACAGATAGGTGGAGCCGGGTCCGCCCGGGACCAGGTTGAGCAGCAGCAAGGGACGCTCCCGCTGGCTGGGCGGGGACGCGATGGAGTAGGGGCGCACGATGGTCCGGTTGAGCGCGTCGCGCCCCACCTCGAACGAGACGAACTGGCCGGCCTTGAACGCGATCGCCGGAGGTTCTTTCAGGCGCAACTCGATCTCCCGCACGTCATGCGTCAGGTCGCGAACGCGACATACGGTGGCCCTGAAGAGTTGAAGCGGCATGGCCTTATTATACAAGTAAACGTCTGGCGGCCCTGGGGTCTCGCTCCTGGCATGGAAAGACCCAGCGTATGGTCGGAAACTAGTGTACTTTGCCGCGAATCGGTAGTTCCCTGTTGTCTCCGTCGGCGATCCGGATAAATCCTTTGATGTTGACAAGCTTGTCGGCAAAGGTTCTGGTGTAAACGTTATCCTGTCCGTTAAGGCCCCAGGTGTACACGCCACCGGAGTAATTCGCGGCGCCAATCACTCCCGTATACATGTCCAATTGCCACCCCTTTTCCCCCTTCACAAAATGAAACGGGTCGAGCAACGGATCATTGGTAAAGTAAAGCATCGCCACATTGCCGCGGGTGTCGATCTTGTACTGCTTGCCGTAATCCCTCAGCAGGATGTAATGGAAATACGCCTTACTCATGGGGAGCGTGGCGAGGAGGCCTTGCGATTCCTTGGTGAAGATGTCGACGACGGGAATGAATTGGCCGGCCAGGAGCCATTCCAGATATTTTTGAAAGACCTCTTCCGGCGTAGGCTGGGCCGAATAATACTCCCGCTCCTCCTTGGTGGCCATTCGAAAGATGTCGCCTTGCCGGCTCGACGGCATGGCGGCGGACGCTCCGGCTCCGCCCGAAAGATGCCCCTGGCGCCTGATCGCAGTTAGCACCGTGGGATCGAATTCATTTCCTAGCACCGCCTGGCGGATGCGATAATGCAGCATACGGATCAGCAATCGCAGCCCCACGCTCACATCGCCAGCTGAAAAGAACGCTTGAGCGTGATCGTGGATCAAGTAGCTCACGAATACATCGGGGAAAAACCCTTCCAGCCCGTACCCCACCTCCACGCGCAGCCGTTTCCCTTTGAAATCGTACAGCAGTAACGTGCCGCGCTCTTCCCGGGTTTTCCCGCCGATCCCGAAGGCTTCGACTTTTTTGACGGCCAGCTCCTCGATGGGTTTCCCGCTGGTGTCCTTGACCAGTACAATGCGCAGATCGACGTCAGATTCCTCCTGAATCCGTTGCAGGTCGTCCTCGAAGGTTTTGATCGTGTTGCCCCAGGAGTCCATGGCGGGCATGATCCTGGCGTAGTCGTAAAAGTGATGATGCTTGTCCAGCGTCACGCCAAGGAAATCCTCGACCGACCTGCGGACGGAGTGCCTCTCCCAGGCGAAGAAAGGAGCCACCCCGAAGATGAGCGTGCCGAGCACGATGAGGCCGATCGCGTTACGAAGACGGGAAGGACGGTTTGTCTCGAGCATGAGCACAGCCTCCTGGTTAAAGGCCAGGCCTGTATGATCGGGCTGTCAGCCGCCGGGCTTGAGCGGGAGGTGGCGGACCTGGCCGAAGGTCGAGAGGGGCTTTTCGAAGTCGTCGTCTTTACCGACCGCCAGGATGATCACGCGATCAGGATGCAGGTACTTTCGCGCGACGCGCAGCAGGTCCTCCTTGGTGAGCTTCACGACGCTGTCCCGGAAGCGTTGTAGGAAGTCCTTGGGCAGCCCGTAGTACTCGAGTGCCATGAGTCGTCCGACGATCAACCCGGCGTTGGCGAACGAGAAGACGAAGGAGTTGAGGAACGCATCCTTCGCGGACTGAAGCTCGTCATCCGACACCGGCTCCTGCCGGAGCCGCTCCATGTGGTCCAGCATACTGGCCAGGGCCTGGTGCGTGGACGAGCCTTTGGTCAGCGCGTAGAGGAGGAAGGCGCCGGGCCCCCGGTTGCCGGGCACCAGCCGGCTTCCGACGGAGTAGGCCAAGCCCTGACGGCTCCGCACGTCCCGGAAGAGCCGTGAAGTGAAGGAATTCCCTCCCAGGATGTCCCCGAGCAGGGCCAATGCAAAGTAGTCTGGGTCGTCTTCCTTGAGGGACAAGTGCCCGACGCGCAGGTGGGTCTGCGTAAGGTCCCGGCTCAGGATGTTCACTGAACGGCTGCTCCCTGCCGCGGACGAGGCGGTCACCGGCGGAATCGCCGGCAACGTCACGGGCTGCGGCTTCCAGTCTCCAAACGTTTTGCGCAAGGCATCCAGCATCGCCGGCTTGTCGAAATCCCCGGTGACGCCCAGGATGAGGCCGCTCGGCGTGAAGTATTGCCGGTGAAAGGCGACCAGGTCCTCGCGCGTGATGCGTGACACGGTCTCGATGGTGCTCTCACGGCCCAACGGGTGGTCGGCTCCGTAGAGGAGCTTCCGGAACTCACGTCCGGCGATCCCGGCCGGGCTATCTGGTCGGCGGCGGATGGCCTCCACGGCTTGGCGCTTCTCGAGCTCCACTTTGGCGGGCTCGAAAGCCGGAGTGCTGAGCATGTC
>VBOF01000115.1 GCA_005877855.1 Nitrospirota bacterium
TGACGCCGATGAACTCGCCGTCCGCGATTTCCAGCGTGATGTCCTCGAGCGCCGGGCCGTGCGGGTACCAGAACGACGCATGGTCGAACCGGATCACAGGTTTGCCGTGCTCGTGGTCGGCGTGATGGGGATGAGTATGCGCCGGGCGAGGATGCAACATGGGTCTCTGCCTACGATTGCAGGGCGGCGATCAGTTGCGAGACGTTGTATTCCAGCAACGATAAGTAAGAATCGGTGCCCCTGATGGTCCCGGGAAGTGGGGAGAGGACCACGACCCGGGCGCCGGTTTCTCCTGCGAGCGCCTCTACGATCTTCTGATTCAACTGCGGCTCGGAGACAATGACCTTGATCTTGTTGGTCATGACCAGCCGGGCCAATTCTGCGAGGTGGGCGGCGGTCGGCTCCGTGCCTGCCTGCTGGATGATGGTCCCTTCGATCTGAAAACCGAACCGCCGGGCGAAGTACGGCCAGGCCGGGTGATGGGTGATGATCCGCTTGTCCTGGAGCCCGGCCACCCGCTCTTGCAGGGTTTTCTGCGCCTGATCCAGACGACGCAGGTAGTCGGCCAGATTCTTCAGATAGTCCTGCTTGTGCTCGGGGTTCACCGCGATGAGGCCGTCCGCGATGTGCCGGACCATGACCTTGGCGTTCTCCGGGTCCAGCCAGATATGCGGGTTACCCGACCCGGACAAACCGGCCGCAACCGTGTGGTCGCGGATAAGGCCGACTCCCTGGGACGTGGTAATGACCCGAAGGTGGGGATTCGCGGCGTTCTTGACGAGCCCGCTCACCCAGACTTCCAGGCCCAATCCCACCTCCAGCAGCAGATGAGCCTCCCCCAGGCTTCTGAGATCGCTGGGCTTGGGCGAGTACGAGTGCTCGCTTTCCAGACCTGTGATGAGGCTCTGGACCTCCACGTGTTCCCGTCCCACCTGTTCGGCGAACTCCTTGAGGATGGGCAAAGTGGCCACCACCTTGACGGAGGCGGCGAGGCCCGTCGGCGGATGGATGAGCGGCACGGCGAGCGCGATGGACAGCGCGATGGCGAGAACATGCACCATGAGCGGGACGCTAGCACCCTCCCCATTCAAAGTCAACGAAAGGGGCATCCTGCTGCGGCCAGGAGACTACAGACAATCCCACCAGTATTCCTGTAGAATCCTCATGAGGTATGCGTTCACGTTTGTCATTCTGGGAATAATGTTCAAAAGGTATTGGTAATGGTCTCGTGCTACGAGCTTGGGCACCAGCCGATCGGGATCGCCCTGCCGATGGGATTCCTTGAGCAAGCGGGGTACGCGCCGGCAAGTCTGGACATCGCGGTCGAGAAGGTTGATCTGGAGCGTATCACCCGCGCGCGATTCGTCGGGATCTCCGTGCCGATGCACACCGCCCTGCGCCTCGGCGTCCGCGTGGCCGAGTTGGTCCGCGAGACGAATCCCTCCAGCCATGTCTGCTTCTACGGCCTGTACGCCTCGTTGAACGCGGAATTTCTTCTGCGGCATATTGCGGACTCGGTTATCGGGGGGGAGTACGAAGCGCCCCTCGTTCAACTCATCGAGGCTCTGGAGCAAGGCGACTCTCTCGAGGAAGTCGAAGCGGTCAGCCATCGGGGAAGGATTATCGGGCCCCACCTGAAGCGCCTCCCGTTTGCCGTTCCAAGCCGGACTGGACTGCCTGCGCTGGAGCGGTACGCGCATCTTGAACGCGCCGGCGCGCAGCACGTAGTTGGCTACGTCGAGGCCAGCCGCGGATGCCTGCATCTCTGCCTGCATTGTCCCATCGTGCCGGTGTACGAAGGCCGCTTCTTCATCGTGCCTGCGGAGATCGTCCTGGAGGATATCCGGCGGCAGGTCGTGGCCGGCGCGACCCACATCACATTCGGCGACCCCGATTTTCTGAACGGACCCGGCCACTCACTGAGCATCGTCCGCGCGATGCACGCCGAATTTCCCCACGTGACCTTCGACTTCACGGCCAAGGTCGAGCACATCCTCAAGCATCGGTTGATCTTCCCCGAGCTCCCGTCGCTCGGATGTCTCTTCGTGATTTCGGCCGTGGAATCCTTCAGCGACCTCGTGCTCGCGAAACTGGAGAAGGGGCACACGCGGGCGGATGGGTTCGCCGCGCTTGAGATCGTCCGTCAGGCGGGAATCACGCTGCGCGCGTCGTTGGTGCCGTTCACGCCGTGGGCAACGCTCGACGACTATGTCGAGCTGTTCGACATCGTGGGATCCCACGATCTGATCGATGCGACGGACGCGGTGCAGTACACGATCAGGCTGCTGATTCCGCCCGGTTCCGCCTTGCTCGCTCGTTCGGATATCCACCGGTTCTTAGGTCCGCTCGATCAAGCAGGCTTCCAGTATCGGTGGACCCACCCGGACCCGCGCATGGATAAGCTCCACCAGGAGGTCAGCGCCGTTGTGGAAGCAGCCGCTCGCACCAGTGAAGATCCGGTAACCACCTTCGATCGCCTGCGGGCGATGGCGTACAGGTTCGCAGACAGGCAGCCCCCTGCTCCCACGGCAGCACGGACACAATCATTTGACCGGCGTCGGCCCCCGCGATTGACCGAACCGTGGTTTTGCTGCGCGGAGCCGACGGAGAGCCAACTGCATCCGCTTCACACGAAGGGGTATGGCGAAGTTTGAGGAGGCGCGTTATGGATCGCACGACTCAGGGCACGCAGTTGCAGGAACTCCTCGGGCTGGTATTGCCACCGGTGGCGATCGCGTTCCGCGCCGCTGCACCGGCGGGAATTGCTCGCATTGAGGCACCGGCACCGGCGGGATGCGGGTACTGGCGGCTGGCCGCGGAGGGGAAGGTCTTCTACACCGAGGCGGCGGATCACTATACCTGTCCGGTGGGGGCGCACACGCATGGTGTGGATCTTCCCCCAGCGGTGGCAAAGGAGCTTAACGGTCTCGTGCAGACCATGGTCCAGATGCAGTACATCAAGATGGAAGAGATCCCGTCCATTCCCCGACGCCAGGGGCCGTTCGGCGTCGCGCTCTACGCCCCGCTGGCCCTGGCGACGTTCCAGCCGGACATCGTGCTCGTGCGCGGGACTGTCAAGCAGCTCATGCTGCTGGCGGAAGCAGCCCAGGCGGCCGACGTTGCAGGCGGCGGCGCGACGATGGGGCGGCCTACTTGCGCGGTGCTGCCGGAAACGCTGCAGTCCGGGCGGACGGCCACGAGCTTCGGCTGCATCGGTAACCGCGTGTACACTGGACTGGGGGACGACGAGGGGTACTATGCGATGCCCGGCGCGAAGGTTGCCGATGTCGTGAGCAAGCTCGCCGTGATCGTGGAGGCGAACCGGCAGTTGGAGGTGTTTCACAAATCCCGTGCAGTGCGCTAGCCTAAGAGCCGAGCGGGTCCTGTCGCCTGCGGCTCGCGGGTCCTGCCGCCGGTTTCCCTCACCGTCTTGCGGCCGGTCGCAGCCCCGATGACTCCGGCTCGCGTTGGCGGGGGTCCCCCGACCGCCGTCACCCACTCGCCTGCGGCGACATCGGCGCCGCCGTAAGACATTAGCGAAGGTAAAATGCCAAGACTACTCCTGCTGCTCCCTGCGACGACCTACCGCGCTGAGGCGTTTCTGGAGGCGGCTCGTAAGCTCAAACTGGAGGTGGTGGTCGGCTCGAAGAGGGCCGCCATGCAGGCTGATCTGGGTGACACGGTCTTCCTCCCGCTGAATTTGCACGATTTGGATGAGGCGGTCCGCTCGGTCGTCGAGTTTGCCAGGACCGCGCCGATTGATGCGGTCGTCGGCGTGGATGATCACACGACGGTGGTCGCGACTGCGATCTCGGCGGCGATGGGGTTCCCCCACAATCCTGTGTCGGCTGTGGCTGCGGCCCGTAACAAGCATCGTATGCGGGAACTCCTGAGCGGGCAGGGCGTGCCGGTGCCACGCTTCGCCCTGGTTTCCGTTGACGACGATCCTGTGACCATCGCCGAGAAGATCGCGTTTCCGTGCGTGTTGAAGCCGATCAGCTTGTCCGCCAGTTGCGGCGTGATCCGCGCGAATAATCGCGACGAATTCGTGGCGGCGTTTCGCCGGGTGGCGGCCCTGCTCGAGAAGCTGGGGACGGAGACGGTGGGAGAGGGCGCTGGCAAGATCCTGGTGGAAGACTTCGTGCCGGGGCTTGAGGTGGCACTGGAGGGCCTGCTCACCGATGGCGAGCTGCGGGTGCTGGCCTTGTTTGACAAGCCGGACCCGCTGGATGGGCCGTTCTTCGAGGAGACGATCTACGTCACGCCGTCGCGGCTGCCGGAGGCTGTTCAGCGGGAGATCGCGTCCTGCGCAGCGCGGGCGGCTCGGGCGCTGGGGCTGAGAGAGGGACCGGTGCACGGCGAACTGCGTGTGAGCGATCGGAGTGTGAGGGTCATCGAAATCGCCGCGCGATCGATCGGCGGCCGGTGCTCCCGGGCCCTCCGCTTCGCCGCTGGCATGTCTCTCGAAGAAGTGATTCTCCGCCATGCTCTGCGCATGGACATGCCGTCGCCCGCTCGCGAAGGGCGAGCTGCCGGCGTTATGATGGTGCCGATCCCGTGCGCCGGGATGCTGGAAGAAGTGCGCGGGCGTGAGGAGGCGCTGGCCGTGCCGGGGATCGAAGACTTGGAGATCACCGCGCAATCGGGGGACGAGCTGGTGCCGCTCCCGGAAGGAACGCGCTATCTCGGCTTCCTGATCGCGCGAGGAAAGACGCCAGAAGCAGTCGAAGCAGCGCTGCGAGACGCCCACCGCAAGTTGGAGTTCATCATCACCCCCACACCGGCGGAGAGCCGGCGATCCAGGGTAATGAGCTTTTAAGAAGGCTTCCTGTTTATCTCCGCCGCCATCTTCTTCGTCCACTCTTCGAGGCTGTGGGCCTGGGCGATCAGGCTGGGCAGGGCCGTCAAGTCGTGCACCCAAACAGACTGCACCTCTTCGCCGTTCCCCTTGGCGACTTTCTGGATGTAGTCGATCTCGCTGTCGAACCGCTGGGGAAGAACGGCAAGGATGCGGTTGACCCGCCGCTTGCCCTCCGGTGTGCCGTCGGGGAGAAGATCGCAGGCGTAGTGGACGATGTCTAACTTGCCGATGGGCAGCATCTTGGCCACCATGCGATAGGTCGTCCCTTGCTTGGTGTGGATGATGGCTGACTTGTAGAGGCGCTCGCCATTGTCGGGATCGACGTTCAGCGCGGATGGATCTTCGATCTTTCTCGCAGGAGTCTCGGCTGTATCCACCTCACCCATCGGATTTGCCTCCTTCCGTGAAGGAACCTCCGAGCGGTCGACCTGAGCTTACCAGACTCGCTTCCGCAACAGCAAGGGTGCTTAGCTAATGGACAAGACACGCTCGTTGGAATATCCTTCGGTGAGGGGACGGCGATGAATCCGCTCGTGCAGCACACCGGCGTGCAGGCCAAGCTCAAAGAACTGCGGCAGACCGACTTTGTCCGCCGGCTCTGGGCCAAGGACCCGACCCTGTGGCACTCGGACCCCGCGCAGCAGAAGATCATCCGCAACGCCCTCGGCTGGCTGCACGTCACGGAGCAGCAGGTGCACGACCTACCGCGCATCAAGGGCGTCGCCGAGTCGGTCCGCGCGGCGGGATTCAAGCACGCGCTGCTCCTGGGCATGGGAGGGAGCAGCCTCTGCCCCGAAGTCTTCCGCATAACCTTCGGCGTCGTGCCCGGCTACCCGGAGCTGCACGTGCTGGACAGCACCGTGCCGGCCCAGGTGCGGAGTTTCGAGAAAAGGGTGGA
>VBOF01000001.1 GCA_005877855.1 Nitrospirota bacterium
ACCCAGTGGGAGCTGTTGGTCACGACGTAGTCGACGTTGGACCGGACGAAGGTAAAGGCGCTCTGGATCCCACGGAGCGATTGCTCGGGCCGGTTCACCGGTGGACTCCGCCACGCCACTGTCGTCGTCGGTCCCTGCACCGGGTCGATGCTGGCGTCCTTGTAAGCCACGATCACCCGGTTGGCCACGCCGGCGGCGGAAGCCTCGACTCGCACCTGCACGCTCGTCGTATCTGCTCCGAAGAACGCAAGGTTTACGCCCGCGTCTCGAGCGGCCTCGAACGCGTCGAACATCTGCTTCGACCAATACTCACCATGTCCGCCCGAGATGACACCCTTCCGATTGAGCAACGCGCCACCATTGGCGTGCGTATCGATATCGGTCGAGTAGGTCACGTCGTACCCGTTTCGTTCAAGCCACCAGACGAGCGGGAGTTCCCAGTTGGGGAATTCTGCGGCGCCGTGGGTCGAGTATGGGCGATCAAACGAGACTTTGACAGCGCGCGGGTTCCCGGCGACCGTGTTCGCCCCGTAGCTGTTGAAGGTATAGGTGCTCTTGCCCGTGTGGCCGTCGTCGGGATAGTTGTTATACGCCTGATACGTCATCACACTTTGCTGGAAGAGGAAGGGGGCCGGGCGGTCGTCCCGGACGACGAACATCACGTAGTTCTGGTAACCCGCCGCATTCGTGAGGAGCGCGAGATAGACGCCACTGGTCCAATCGCTTGGGATGGTCAGGATATAACTCGGGGCCCAGTTGCAGGCGATCAGTCCCGTGATCGGGTCCGGCACGCAGGCGCTCTGCTGGAACCCGTTGAGTGGGCCCGCGTGGAAGAGAAGGCGACCACCCAGCCCGGCATACCAACCCATGCGAAAGATATCAATCGTGTACGTCTGTGCCGGGTTGACCGTCACGTAGAGGGTGATGCTCTGGTTCTGCTTAACGCTTGTCGCCGATGCATATCCCTTGATCTGCCCGACCGCGTCGTCGGCGATCAGCCCCGGCGTGAGCCGCCACGCGATCGAGCCGAACTGCTGGTTCTCGATAACGATCGGATTGTCGGCGGCGAGGGCCGGGATCGCCGGGGCCATGATCGCGGGTCCGAACAGGCCCAGCATGGCCGCGACGACGATCCGCTTCAGTTGCATCCATGCCCCCGACGCCCGCGCCGCCGACCTTTGAGGACCAATTTCCAGGACACGCATCTCCTGCTCGGATTCCATGGATAGCTTCATCTCCTTGACCATGCGATCATTGTCGGCGCGGGAGACGAACTCGGCTTTTCTCAGTGGCATAGTGGGACTCTCGGCCGGTCTGGGCAATCAGGTGAATCAGCGCAATGAGGCGTGGGGAATCATTGAGGCGGCCCCTCCCCAACGACGCTAAGGCAGGAAGTTGGCGGTGACCGATCTCGCCCCACTCATGCTCACGATACAGGTCGAACCGGAGACCGCATCGCAGCCGCTCCAGTCGGTGAAGATGGAGAGAAAGGCCGGCGTTGCCCTGAGGGTCACCACCGTGCCGCTCGTGTACGAGGCCGAGCAGGTGGCTCCGCAGTTGATCCCGCCATCGCTGGAGGTGACGGTGCCGCCGAGGATGCCCCTCTTGGTGACCGAGAGGGTGAAGGTCTGCAGGGTAAAGCTGGCGGTGACCGACCTCGTCCCATTCATGGTCACGCTGCAGGTCGTCCCCGAGACCGCATCGCAGCCGCTCCAGCCGGTGAAGATGGAGCCGAAGGCGGGCGTTGCCGTGAGGGTCACCACCGTGCCGCTCGTGTACGAGGCCGAGCAGGTGGCTCCGCAGGTGATCCTGCCATCACCGGAGGTGACGGTGCCGCTGCCGGTGCCTGCCTTGCTGACTGTCAGGGTAAAGGTGCTGGGCGCGGTGGCGGTGTTGTTGATCAGCACCGAGACGGTGCCAGGGAAATAATAATTTGCCACAGCCATATCGCGCTTGCCATCGCCATTGAAGTCGTCCACGGCTACGAATACAGGCCCCAAGCCGGCGCCGAAGTTCAGTGCCGCTTGGAAGGTCCCATCGCCGTTACCTGGCAGCACCGAGACGGTGGTAGAACCAAGGTTGGCCGCCGCTAGATCCTGCACGCCATCGCCATTGAAGTCATCCACGGCCAGAGACCAGGGAAAGCTGCTGACGGCAAATGTCCCCGCTGCATGGAAGGTCCCGTTGCCATTGCCGAGCAGCACCGAAACGGTGAAGTCAAAGTAGTTAGCTACCGCCAGGTCTTGTACCCGGTCGCCATTGAAGTCCCCCACCGCGACGTATACAGGACTGGTACCAACAGGGAAGCTCTGTGTGGCCTGGAAGGTCCCATCGCCGTTGCCCAGCAACACCGAGACGCTGTTCGCCCCTCCATCGGGGACCGCCAGATCGAGCTTGCCGTCACCATTGAAGTCCCCCACGGCGACGGACCAAATGGTATTGCCAACGGCGAAGGTCCGCGCCACTTGGAAGGTCCCATCGCCGTTTCCCAACAGCACCGAAACCGTACCGGCTCGTTGAGTACTGGGACCCAGGTCAGCCACCGCCAGATCGAGCTTGCCATCGCGGTTGAAGTCGCCCACGGCCAGGGCATAAGGGCCGCTACCCGCCTCGAAGGTCCGCGCCGCTTGGAAGGTGCCATCGCCGTTGCCCAGCAGCACCGAAACCGTAGTATCAACGGTGGCGTTGCTTGAATCGTTGTTGGAACCATAGTCAGCGACTGCCAGATCGAGGTTGCCATCGCCGTTGAAGTCGCGCGCGACCACGGAAACAGGACCGCTGCCCGCAGCGAACGCCTGCGCTGCCTGGAAGGTCCCGTCGCCGTTGCCCAGCAATATCGAGACGGTGTTGGACCCGGCGTTGGCAACCGCGAGATCGCGCTTGCCATCACTATTGAAGTCGCCCATCGCAATGGACTGAGGATTAGACCCCACTCCGTAGAACGGCGCTGCCGGGAAGGTTCCATCGCCGTTGCCCAGCAGCACTGAGACGGTATTGGCCGCGGTGTTGGCGACCGCCAGATCGAGCTTGCCATCGCTGTTGAAGTCCCCCACACCGACGGACCAGGGTTCGCCGCCAGCGGCGAAGTCCCGTTTCGCTTGAAAGGTCCCATCGCCGTTGCCCAGCAGCACCGACACGGTCGTGGACCCAGAGTTGGCGACGGCGAGATCCGGCTTGCCGTCGCTATTGAAGTCGCCCGCGGCGACGGACCGAGGAGTGATGCCCGCCTCGAGGGTCTGCGCCGGCTTGTAGGTATAGCAGATGCAATTAGGCACGAGCGTAGCTACCAGTACCGTGATGGTGTTGTCCCCCGAGTTGGCCACCGCCAGATCTGGCACCCCATCATGGTTGAAATCGTCCACGGAGACGGACCAAGGGACGGTGCCAACGGGGATGTCCTCCCTCGTCCCGGTGCCGACCACAATCCTGGAAACGGTGTTGGAACCCGAGTTGGCCACCACCAGATCCTCGCGGCCGATTGTGAAGTTCGGCACTTTAGTAACAAAGACAGGAGCGAGGCCGACAACATAAGTCTCGGCTGGCAGGAAGGTCCCGTCGTGTTGGTCCCACAGCACTGAAACGGTGTTGGAACCACTGTTGGCCACGGCCAGATCGTGCGTCCCCGTGTCAGTTCTATCGAACACAACCACGGAAACAGGAGCGATGCCTACAGGGAAGTTCACTGCCGGCTGGAAGGTCCCGTCGCCGTTGCCCAGCAGCACCGAGACGGTGTTAGACCCCTTATTGGCCACAACTAGATCCAGGTTGTTGTCTCGATTGAAGGTACCGACGGCCACGGAGGTCGGATTGATACCTACAGCGAAGGTCCGCGCCGCCTGGAAGGTCCCATCGCCGTTGCCCAGCAGCACCGAGACGGTGTTGTTGACGGGGTTGCAACAGTTCAAGGGGTTGCAACAGTTGTAGTTGGTTAACGCCAGATCTTGGACTCCATCGTTGTTGAAATCCCCCACGGTGGTGGACGAGGGATTAACTCCGGATACGAAATCTTTGTGGGCGATGAACGACACCGGCTGGGCCGTCTGGGCCGATGCTGGAATCGGCAACGCAGACGAGAAGTGGATAGTCGCTGCAACCAGTAGCGATAGCCAGGCTGAGTTTCTGGTCATCTCGCGATCTCCACTGCTTCCTCCACGCGCATCTTCTGATCAGCGTTACACGGGTTGGGCCAAGAGCCAATCAGGAATAACCGTGAGTCACTATGGGGGAAATACCTGGGATTCTCCCCGGTGATACCGTTACGGTAACCATCCGCTAGGAAGCGCGCGGTCATTTCGGATCGAGGAAAAGCCGATGCAGGAGTTCCAGGGTCAGTACCGTGTGGAGCTCAGTGGTATAGTTCCGGTCTCCCTTGAGGTGGCCCCGCACTACGGCCTCGAGCCCCTTCCGTTCGAGGTAGGGCCGGGAAAGGGTGCGCGGGTCTAGCAGCATTTCCCGCACGTACCGGGAGAGGGCGTCCCGGTACCAGACCCGGAAATGGTAGAACTTGTGTCTCCCGAGGAAGAGGCGTTCGAGGCGAAAGGGGGAAAGAAGATGGTCAATCCGAGCGAGCCACTGGGGCATCCCGTAATCGTAGGCGTATTCCGCCTTGAACAAGAACTCAAGGAAACCCCGCGAGGCCGCCGCGGAGAGATGTCCGTCGCCTCCGCCGAAGCCGCGGTCGGTCCGGATCCGCCTGAGAGCCGGGTTGCCGTCGCCGATCAACCGCAGGCGAACGTCGTTGGTCGCAAGGGCTGACTGAGGCGCACGGAAGACCGCACGGACCAAGTCGTTGTCGAGGTATGGCGACCGCATGGCGAGCTGGGTCTGTTCCAGCGCGAGAATCCCGTAGTGGTGCCAGGGGGCCTGCTGGAAAGCGGCAAAAGAAAGCGGGTGCCCCCGAACGAGCCCGGCGTACGTCTCCACCGCCAGGCGAACGTAAGAAAGAAACTCGGGACGGAACAATCCGGGGACGGGCTCCACCGGTTTGAACGCCCGAATTTGGCGGAGGACCTCGTCGCCGTAGTTTCCCGTCATTCGGACGGGGGCGATCTCGCGGGCCCTTTCGTTGACGTACAGGTCGGGGGAACGGCTTACGTCGATGCAGCCGTCCGTAAGGTACACACTTCTCTCAGCGTAATCGGGAAAGCGCGAGAGGAACTCCGCTCCTACCGGGATCACCTCGTGGGACTGTTCGCACGAATGGGCCACTTGCCGCGCTACAACCACGTCCCGAGAGTCGCGGAACATCCCTCCGAAGGTGTAGCAAGGGAGGGATCCGGGAAGAGGCTTGTGCCAAGCCATGATCATCCGGGTGTCCAGTCCCCCGGTCAGGGACATCCCGATTCGCTCCTGACCCTGGAAGTACCGGGGAAGGTTCCGCGAAAAAACCTCGCGGATCTCTCGGTAGTATGGTTCTAGCTCCAGGGGAGCCTGGTCCTCCCACTCTCGCGGCTGGAAGTACGTTCCTTTCCGCTCGATGGAGCCGTTCCGAAAGACCCAGGCCGCGGCGCACGGCAGCACGTGGACGTCCTCGAAGAACGTCCGGTTCTCCAGCACGCAGCCGCAGGCGACGAACTCCCCCAACCCCTGGGGATCCAACCTCCTGAGCTCGGGACGCGCAGCCAGGATCGCCTTGGCTTCCGCGGCGAAATAGAAGGCCTCCTTCGACTCGTGATAGTAGATTCGGTGCATCCCGTAGCGGTCGTTGAACAGCATCGCGATTCCCCGGCTCCGGTCCGTCAGGAGTCCATGGAACCTTCCGTTCAATCCCGCCGGAAACGATTGGTCCTCCTCGTAGAGATGGACTAGGTAGGAGGATCCCGGCCCGTCGAGCGCGTGTCCTCGCTCTTTGAGGCGGCGAGCCGTTCCCGGCTCGGGGAATTCCTCCCCGGAGAAGACGAGAACGACGTCCCCCCGTTCGTTCCGCAGCGGCATTCCGTCGGAGAACGAATCCTTCCGCGCAGCCCATCCGACGTACACCCCAGACGACTCGTCAACCCACATACCTGTCCCATAGAAGTTCTCGTGGCGAAGGGCATCCACCATCCGTAGCAGCTCGAGCTCCGCCCTTGCGCGGGGCATTCTCGTGAGAAGACCGACGATTCCAGGCATGAATTATCCTTCGCGACCTGGGTCGCTGTACTGGCTCGCGCGAATACGCCAGCGAGACCACATCGTCCGAAGGCTATAGAGGAGGTCTATGAGCCACTCAGGCAGTATTGCCACCAGATCGCGATGGAACCCCAGCGCTAAGCATATCCTGCCCGTTGTCGTCAAAGGCGCATAGAACTTCGGGACTCGTACCTCTTCAAAACCCATCCGGTGCTTGAATCTAGTTAAAGAGCTCGTTCCTTTGTTCCGGTCCCTATACTTGCCATACGTTAGGTATGACATTCCCGTCTTCGCGCAATGCTCAACTGCTTTCGCAATCAATGCATTGGAGGGCCTCTTATCATAATGGCTAAACTTCGAAAGAATCTGCATCATGGCGGCAACTTTTCCCACAGCAACGATCTTCATGAAGCCGATTAACTCATCCTTGTAGTACGCGCCTATAAAGGTGCTTCTCTCCAAGAATGTCGACTTTTCTCGCCTTACGGTGTCAAAGCCCTTCTGGTAGTGCCAAAAGGCCTTCCCTTGTCTTATGGGCGACTCGTTGTAGATCTCCACGATGCCCCTAACGAGCTCATCATTAAAGTCCGTTACCTTAACGACTACACCCCGCTTTGCGGACCTTCTGATATCTTTTCGCGCATCTCCGGATATTCCCTTTGACCACCATTCCTCATAGCTGCTTAAGCGAATTGCGGCAACGCTCTCCCATTCCATGTGATGGGAATACCTTGGCGTAATGTCGGGAAGTTTCTGCGTGACAACGAAGATGTCGGCCCTTAAGCCGTTGCGGTTGTGCTCCTTCAACCTGCTGATGCACGATTCAAGATCTTGAAGTTCCCCTTCTATCCAGTCTCCATCGTGAATGGCCGCAATCTTGATCCACCTGCCAGTAACAACGACAGTGTAACCGTCTATATCCAGTGCCGGCGCCTTGACCGATTTCCCCCGCATGCTAACTTCAACGCTAGGGCCGGTCATGGGGGGGCCGCTCATGGAACCATTCCTTTCCCCGTGTGGCCGCGCCTGGGCGCGGCCGAGGGGGGTGCGATCCTGACGTCTCCGGCCAGACGGAAAATCTCCCCATCCGCGAGGAATCGATATTCCTCCGGGTTGACCGGGTGTGTCTCCACTTCGACAACAAACTGACGGGCCAGGGAGAAGATCCGTTGCAGGCGGCCAGGAAGCTCGAGGGGCGCCAGCGAGAAGAAGAAGTCGAGGAGACGGTGGCGCCGGGCCAGCATGCGGTCCACGGCTTTCCGGTAGAGACGGTTCCAGAGGCTCTTCTCCCCGGGCTGAAAGGAAAAGTTTCGCCGCACGAGGGTTCCCGGTGGTAGCAGGCCCCCGAGAAGCACGTTTGCGCAGAGGTGCATGTGATGATGGCCGTCGAGGCGGTCCGGGTCTACCCCGTAGAGACGATGGAATTCGTCGAGTTGCGCCGCCACGACGTACTCGAAGGAACGGATGAGCCCCGGGTGAAATATGACCTGGGCGAGGCGGTGGCGCAGCAGGTATCGGCGCAACTCCTCCTGGCGTGCCACGAGCCCTGCGGGACACCCCTCTGCCGAAAACGATGTCGTAAAGTTGAGGTGGAGGCCGGCATCGATCCCGCGTTCCAGCGCCAGCGCCGCGGCCCGCTCCGAATCCTCCATGAAGACCATGGCACTCACGGAGGAGACGGCTCCCCGCAGGGCGCAGTCGAGAATCCGCCCGGTGGTCCGGGGGTCTCGTCCCCAATCGTCGGCGTTCACGATCAGGCGACCGGCGTGCGGCGCTTCGCCGCCGTCGATTGCCGATCCGTCACGCGTCGTTGCGTGGTCCGGTTTGTAGACCGCTAGGTCGCCGCCGTCGGCCACAGTTTCACGCCGCGGGCAGTTTTGGTAAGTCCCCTGAGTGTCCGATAGATCATTCTGAGCGTGTCACCACATTCGACGCACGAATGGCTGAAGAAACTGGCGTGTGAATCGAATTGCCCCAAGAAATAAACCGCCTTACCGTTTTTCCCCGCCAGATCGTTCTTGAACTTATACGTTCCTGGATTTCTTACTGGATCAATGCCATGGAGGTCATAGACGGAAAACCGATTCTGTTTCAACCATTCGATCAGCTTCCAGTGCAGGAGATACGATCCCCTGCTTTTCATGCCAGAATTGCTTGTCGCGCCAAACAGATAGATTGCTGTTTTTCCTATTGCGCTACAGACAAGACCAGCACAAAGCTCGTCACCGGACTTGCACAGCATGATTTTCATCTTGAACTTCTCGGGTAACAGGCTTTGAATCAATCGAAATTCATTAATATCGTAGGACTCCACAAATCCCTTCCTGGATACCGTCTCGCGGTAGATTTTGATAAACATCTCAAAGAACTCATCCGCATCGCCTTCAATAACCTCTAATCTATTCCGCTCCGCTACCTTCAAATAACGGTGCCAGTGCGGCCTCAGACCCTCTCGCAAATCCCCAAGCGAGCGACTCAGATCGACGAGTAATGTCTGGTGAAGCTTTTCCTCGCCTGACCGTGAGAAACCTTCTTCTTTTAGAATTGACAAAAAGGAAGGCGCATCATCATCAAATAGAAGTGGAAATAGCCTTAATACCAGGCCACGCCTGCATACATATTCGTTACGCAAAGCTCGAATAGCCTGACGGAATGTCTCTTCTTTCGCTCCAGCGTTACGTAGACGCCAGAGTGGTCCCCATCGAATGTATGCGATGCCAACGTCAATGAACGGTAGTTTTACGATTCTGGATTGGGCGACAGCGACGATATCGCCCTTTTCCTTCAAGAGCAAATGACTGGTGTTCTGTCTTCCGCATCTCACTGCGGCATACGACCAGGTCTGATAGATATTCGCGTCATCAAACTGTTCTAGAATTTCACACCATGCCCGTTCATCCACGGTGTCGATCTCCGAAACGTAACCTGAACCTAGCTCGCGCATCTTAGTCCGATCAAACAGTCCTCCCATCCACGAGGATCGGCCAGAGCAAGCCTGCTGCCACATTGAAGGGATAGACAAGATCATTGCAGTCTCAGTGGCGCAGCGTGGTATGCAGGGGGTTGGTCCTGCCCTTGGAAGTCGAAATTAACCTGCGACCGTCTCGCACGGAGCTGATCAAAGATGGCGTCCATGATTCTCGCGGTCAGGAGGATTTCGCGGTAGGGTATGGGTACCGGCGTGCCTTGAATGATCGAACCGTAAAAAGACTCGATTAAATACTTCATGCCGGACATCATGTGGAAGTCCCTGGCCAGGAACGTCCTGACGTTCCTGATCAGGTTCCCGAGATGCTGCTCTGCGAAGATTACAGGGGGGATGAACTTCTCGCCGTAGCTCTTGAACCTTCCGCCTCGAAGCTTGATCACTGTCTCCTGATCCTGATCAAGAACAAGACCGTTTTTCGGGCCATAGACACGCAATTGATGAAGCGAGGGCCGCATCTGCGACGAGAAGGTGAAGTAGGCGGAGGTGCACTCCTCTTCACTAATGATGACTCTAAGTTCATCCACGATCTCGCTTTCGCCCATCCTCTTGAGAAGCGGGCTGACAAAGCCGTAGGCGACCACCTGAGGCGAATCGCTGGTCAGAAACTCGGCGATCCTGGCGATGCCGTGGCTGATGATGTTGTGCAATAATCCTCCCGGCAATCCACGCACCCAATGTTGCTTGTTGCCAAGAAGCGCTCGCGCATAGCCGGAGTCCCCAAGGTCATAGCAATAATAACTTTCCATGTGCACCGGGATCCCGCCCAAGTAGCCGCTGTGGACGAGAGTTCGCATGCGTCTCGCCGCGTGGCTGAATTGATCATCATGGCCTACCGTCAGCTTGAGCCCTTTCTTATTGGCGAGCACCACAAGGACCTGGGCCTCTTCGGCGTGGAGCGTGATGGGTTTCTCCACATAGACGTGGCATCCCCGTTCCAAGCAAGCCCTCGCAATATCGAAATGGCTGTCCGGCGGCGTCGTGATATGAACAACGTCTGGCTGGGCCTCACTCAGAAGCTCAGTCAAGTCGCTGAAATACCGTTTAACCGGGAATCTCTCGTAAAGCTGCCTTGCCATCAGCGGCTCCTTGTCACAGACCCCGACGATCTCGCATCCCTTGATCCTGTGGATCTGCGAGGCGTGAACATCGGCGATCTTGCCGCATCCGACGATGGCGACTTTAAGCATGTTGGTTTCTCTCCCGGCAGCTCTGGAAATAACGTCTCAATCCCTCCGTCGTCGGCACCTTGGGCGTCCAGCCAAGCCGCGCCTTCACTTTTTCGTTGCTGAAACGGGTCTTCTTCCAGAAGGCGTGCCATCTCCTGCGATTGAAGACTGGCGGCAACTGTCCCTCTGACCAGTTCGAATACTGCTCCCATAACCAGCACAGCGTGTAACTCACGACGTGTGGAACATAGATTGAAGTAAAGCGCCTCACATTCTGTTTGTACAGACGCACAAATCGCCTGCTAGAAGGAAGATCGTCGTCCACGACGTTGAAGACTTGGCCTTCGACTCCTTTCTTCAGCCCCGCGAGTACTATCGCCTCTCCGCAGTTATCAACGTACGTGAACGGTATGGTGTTGGAGCCGCCCAGATGCAGGAAGACTCCGAACGTACCGATCCCCACCCGGCTCGTGATGTCGGCATGGCCCGGACCATATACATACCCGGGCCTGACGATGACGTACGGGATCCCGAACCTCTTACCATAGTCGGTGACGATCTCGTCCTGTTTGACTTTGGCGAAGCAATAGGCGTCTCCCCGGAGCTCCGGACGCTCTTCAACCGGGCACGACTCATCCAACAGCCTCCACCGGGGTTTCTGCGTGTTGGTATAAACCGCAAACGAACTGATGTTGACGAATCGCCGCAGGCATCCGTGCCGCAGGCATGCTTCGAGGAGATTACGCGTCGTGACAACCGAGTTCATGAACGCATCGGGAAAGGACTTCGCGCCTCCCCCGGCGGCCAAGTGGAAGATGACCGCCACATCCTTGGTCGCTGTGGCGCAGTCCTCGCGGGACAGGAGATTGCCCTTTACCACTACAATTCGTGTCCCGTGGGGGTGGCGACGAGCAATGGCTTCGATGCCGCCCACTTCACTGGAGGGCCTGGCAAAACAGACCAGGTTGCGGAACCCACGATCCAGCAGACTATCTACGACTCTGGACCCGATGAAGCCGGTCGCCCCAGTTATCAGGATCGGATCGTCCGGCCCGATTATCAATGCGTCGCGTTCCATTAGGCCCAGATCTCGCTGCTAATCGGTGACGTATGCCTTTATCGGCTTGATGCCCAGGAGTGCGAGGAGCCTGCCTATGTGATCAAAGAGTTTCACCAGGAGAGTCATGAATCTGTGATGCCCCAAAGCCAGCGCAAACGGCAGAGCGGCCGTGTATGCGGGAACGGCAATGACCGATTTTGTGATGCCGAGCGCTCCGAGAGTTGGATCGATCACGGAGACTGTCCCCTGGAGTAATGCTCTTCTTAACATGAACGTCCGTTTCCAACGGACCGGGGGAACAACCTCATACACCACGGCCTCATTGCACCAGATGAAGACGTATCCCTTTTCAATCATTCTTCTGAAAAAATCCTGGTCCTCCCCCGACAGGAACTCCGGTCTGAACGGCTGTGCGCCATCCGGGAAAATTCGCTTTTTCAGCAGCACGTTGTTTGTTCGTCCCTTCCTCCAGTCGATAACGAACCCCGTCGGGTAAGTCGGCCGTTCGTAGAACTTGCCCTTAACGACCCACTTTGGCGGCTCTTCGTCGAAGTGCCGCTTCACTGGTCCGAGCACACCATCCACGTGATAGGCGTCGCAGGCCTTGAACAACGTCAGCAGCCAGCATTTGGTCGGAAACTCGTCGTCGTCGATGAAGGCGATAAAGTCGCCGGTCGCGTTCTCGATGGCCTTATTCCGGGTCAGCGCGATATTCTGCCGAGGCTCTACGCAGTACGTGATCGACATAGGCGACGCAGCCGTGAAGTCCGCCACCACGGCCTGGGCAGACTGTAAATGATCGTTGTCGGCAACCACGATCGAATAAGTGAATAGTCCGCTCGTATCCTGACCGGCGAGTTCCCCCAGCAAGCGCTTGAGATAGCGTGGGCGCTTATACGTGCAAATGCACACAGCGATGTGCTTCGTGTCGTCGGTCATCGCGTTTGTTTAAAGATCACGCGATCTTGCCTCCGCGGAAGACTCGTCTCCCGAGCAAATAGGCAAGCAACGGGAGTTCCAACAGACCTGGCAAGGGATCGTCTGGAGAGAAGATCGCGGACTCCCGTGGACCACGCAAGCTCCGCGCATATTCACCCAGTGACAGCCGTCCCCGAAGTATCTCGAGGGGGACCGTCCGCAGATCCGTGCTCGCCCGCACCCACCGCACGCCGATCTGCGGCCGCGATTCGGAAACAGCCGCACCGCAAGCCTGAAGCCAGAGCAGATAAGAAAAGTCCACGCCGGCACGCCCGCCAAGTGAATGCCATCCCCAAACTCGGGGATTGATGTCCAGCAATTTGTGTAGCCCATCGCGAGTGTCGTGCTTGAACTCAATTTCTACGATGCCGGTGAATTTCATTGCCTCGAGCATGCGAACGGAGGGTTCAATGACTGCAGGCTCATCAACCGTCTGCACGCAGGTACTGGCCCTGCCGAAATCCATGGGGAACTGGCGCAGACGGCGCGCCACCAGAGAGGCGAGAGAGCGACCGTCCTGGCAAATGGCCGCATAAGAGAACTGCGCCTCTCCCCAGCCAGGGATCACTTCCTGTACTATCAGAACCTGTGGGTCCACGAATGCACACGCCTTGTCATACCGGGCCAGCAGCGACTGGCGATCATCCGCGCGCCAGGCCTTGGCCGCAGTGAGCCGGTTAAATTTGTTTCGAAACGCCGGCTTGAGGATCACTGG
The DNA here is from genome assembly GCA_005877855.1 of Nitrospirota bacterium. Lineage (GTDB taxonomy): Bacteria > Nitrospirota > Nitrospiria > Nitrospirales > NS-4 > NS-12. The sequence goes on from VBOF01000001.1 coordinate 13,020, forward strand.
GAAGGGACAGTTGGCCTCGGCAAGCTCTCTGCGGCTCCTCGGGTAGAACGTCCAGGGATGGCTGACCTGGAGTTTGTCCGCGAGCTGGTAGGTCAGTCTCTTGTCGTAAGCCCAGCGCAGGATGTGCCAAGGAGGGGTTGTAAGCCGGAACCGCTTCGCCAGTTCGGAGTGGTGCCGCGCAACCAAAGCGGCACCCTCGTCACCAGTTGGGATAAGCACCCATCCCTCAAGCCCGTTCTTCTGGGCTAAGTCCAATAGGAAGCCGACGCGTTCTGCGTCGTCCCCGGATACCCATGGTAGGCTCCGTTGAGCATACCGAGAGGTTGTCGCCAGCAGGTGTCCGTCCTCATGCAGAACCCAGACCGGGATGCCACGGTGACCCAAACTGCGCACGATCCCGAGGCCGCGGTAGTCAGCTCCCATGACTATCGCGCCAACAGCCTGGTGTTCAACGACCAGACTCAACTTCCGACTCCATTCAGTCTGGTGCTGTGACGGCCTGTGGAGCATGGCGGACATTTACTATTGCCCGCCCGATTGCGAGACGGCGGGCACTTACCACCGATTGGGTTACCGCGCGGGCGGCGAACTCTGCGCCCGCAACGAATCGCATCAGCGGCCCGAAGCTCCAGGCGGCTGGTGCACCAACGAAATACAAACCCAGGAGCGAGGTTTCAAAGCACGCACTGAGCTGCGGGTACCCGTTGATGCGACGCATCGATGCCAGCAGGGCGCTCGACAGGAAACTGTATTGCGCCACGTTTACGCGGTATCCTGTTGCTAAGAGGACGTGATGGACGCGCCGCTGCGTTCCGTCACTGAACGTGAGACTCACTCTGCTGCCGGCAGGGGAGGCTGATGTTACTGATCGGCCCGTGGTAATAGGAATGCTCTGGATCCGGGGTTTTAACCATCTGGTTCCCGTGGGCCGGAGCGATCTGATGGCCCACTTATCCTGTACGGAGCGGGGTAGCAAGCGGTAGACACCCGGCCGAGCGACGAAGTGGCTGACAAACGCAGGCCCAACGTCGGGCCAGGCGTAGAGAATCGCTCCCACCGGTCGGAATGTGTGCAGCCAAGGCCTTTGCCACGTCCAATGAACAACCGGGGCGCGCAACACGACTTCGACATCAGCTCCCGCTTCGTGCAGGAGGGCTGCCGACTCCAGTGCGCTCTGCCCTCCACCGATAACAACGACCTGCTGGCCTGCAAAGCGGCTGGGCTGTGTAAATTCGGAGGAATGCGAGGCCAGGTCCGCGGGGAGACCTGCAAATTGCGGCGGCCGCGAAGCGAACGGAGTAATGCCTCCCGCGATCACAACGCGCTGCGATCGGACTTCCTCACCATCCTGAAGCGTCAATCGAAAGCCTTCGCCGGTTGCGTCCACACATGCAACCTTCCGCGTGTCAACTTCAGGCACAGCGCACGACTGAAACCACCGACCGTAGGCTACAAAATGCTCAATTGGAATGGGCGTTGGAATCTGCACACCCTGTGCCGTTTGGAAGGCGTCCAACGATAGTTCGCCTTTAGGATCAGAGAGTTGCGAAGCGTCCCACGGAGAGCGCAGAAGCAGGCCCGCCGGCATGGAACGCTCCCAGAAGGACATCGGCTCTCCAAACACGCGGATCTCGAACCCACGCGCGCGCAAATGTGCAGCCGCCGACAGACCGTAAGGACCAGCACCGACAATTGCCACATCACAGTTGGCCATGGATACCTCGCTTACAGGTTAGAGCAAATTCA
>VBOF01000210.1 GCA_005877855.1 Nitrospirota bacterium
TATTCGTTGGACCTTGCCTGCAACACCGGTAAGAATAGCCAGGAGGTATTCCGCCAGGAAAATATCTTTAATATTAAGGGCCCGTAATGTATCGAATCTGCTTTTCAAATCCTCAGTTCGCTGTACATCGTAATAAGATGCATCAAAATAGTGCGCAAATTGATTCAGGGTGCGCTCTGCAGCAGTTTCCTGTATAAGAGACGGAGGGCGACAGCGCCATTTTAATTCTACTTTGTTTCCGTAGGCCCCATTGTAATTGTAAGGGACAAATTTATCTGATGACGTGACCCAGAACACGCCTACATGACCTCCACACGCGCTATAGTCTGGATGCACGCGAAGAAACTCGACAGCAAGTTTGAGTCCTTCACCTATAAAACAGTCGTCGTTGTCCGCAAGAGCCACAAACGGCGTCTCAATGCGTGAGAGCGCATCGACTACTTTTGAATAATACTCAGCATAGGTCTGGTCATACGGGTACCGTACGTATTCATAGGTGACATTCGGGAAATTTGCCTTGTTGGATAGAACATTGGGTACGGTTTCATCTGCACCGCCATCGGCAATCAAGACCTTAAAAGGAAAGCGGATGCTATTCGCATAGGACATCCAGCGGAAAGTGAAGAGAGCCCTGTCCTTAAGCGTCAATAGAATTGTCAATTCGTTATCGCCGGTCATAGAATTCCTCGATCGAGAAGTTTCATCACTCACTCACAATGGCACCGGCTATTTTCCCCTTAGTAAGCGTCTTGAATAACTTTATCGTATCGCCAATTCCCCGCCTCAAATCGCCTTTGAATTCAAATCCCAGATTCTCAATACGATTGCTCATCACGCGATAAGAGAGTTGATTCATCACAGGTGAGTCTACGTACTCAACACATACGTCCGGCACATATGCCGAAACTATTTCTACAATGTGGCTCACCGAGGTGTTAAGCGTTAAAATGTTGTAGACGCGTCCTTCGAACAAGGTTCGCTGCAGAATAAATTTCAACGCCTCCACCGCGTCGGCCAGGTCCAAATACGGGCGCTGCTGATGCAGAGCAGTACGCCAAACGGTAATGGCCTGGCCCATGACCGCCTGCCAACAGAATCTGTTGATTGCAGTATGAAAGCGCATTCCGGGTGAGACGCCAAAGATCGTACCGAACCGGCACACGACAAAGGCTAAATCTTCCGCCCGTCCCAATGCCTGCAGGAGTTGCTCAGCTTTCAATTTGGATTCGGCATAAGGATTCTGTGGACGTAGATCAGTGATTGGGCAATCCTCATCAACAAGATCAGTTTGCCCGCCGTATACGCTGGTGCTTGAGATGAAAATAAGCGCAGCTCCAGCTCGAGCACAGGCCTTGGCCACCCTCTCGGTTCCGAGATAATTGACACACTCGACCTGCTCTTTCATCTCAAAGCTGTCCGTAGCGTTCGTGATGGCCGCCAGGTGGATTACCACGTCGGCGCCATCGAGCAGCCGGCCCAGATCAGCGGTCAACACATCGGCTTCAACAAAGCGGTACTGTCCCTCGGTAGGCAAGTTAAAAAGCGAGCAATAGCGGTGAGTCGATAGGTTATCCAGGAGTATGATGTCCGCCTCGGGAAGCGTGCAAGGGATCTCCCGGATCAACCGCGAGCCGATGTGCCCCAGCGCGCCTGTTACGACAATCTTCATTCGTTCAGGCAAACTCATTCTTTGCAACACCTCAAGTACCCGCCAGGATGAAGCGTCATGAGCAGCTTGTTCTCAAGCACTTGGTCCACTTCAAACCTCCCATTTTCCTTGAGAAAAGCATCACGAGCAGTCTTAGGATTATTACCCAAGCCCCACGGCCTTGGACGATTTTCAACGATTTCAGGGATGTGCTCCACGTGGGTATCGCAACACACCAAATAGTGGCCCACGCCGATCAGTTGTGAATAGAGTCGTAGCTCCTTCAGCACGTGATCATGGGTATGAAAGGAGTCGAGTATAACCAAGACTTCGCGTGTGTCGCCGACGAGAGACTTGACCAGACCAAAGGTTGTTTCGTCAGTGGAGGATCCCTTAATTAAAGCAATTCTGTCAGAGATCTTGCCAAACGAATTAAGTTTTTGTTTCACATGCTCGGGGATGTAAGTATCAACTCCCACAATATGCCCGCCACCAAGGCCCTCCATCAGCGTCGAATAAAATAACAGCGAGCCTCCCCACGCAACACCCAGTTCTATGATGAATTTCGGCCGAGTCTTGAAAACGATTTCCTGCAGAGCAAACATGTCCTGAGCCAGTTGCAACACCGGCTCGCCAAACCAACTGGTCTGATGAATCCAATAATACCGATCAGCGCTTACGATCAGCTCGAACACTTTTCGGCGCAATTCCACATCCGCAGACATCGCTTCAGCAGACTGAAGACGCAATGCCTCAAACTCTTCTCTGGTCAACAACTTGCTCACGATAATCCCCTGCCAGCCACGGACTATTTCAAAGATCCAGCCATTGTCAATGATTCTATGGTCACATCGATCCCCTGCTCTAACCCCATCATTGGCTTCCAACCGGTTGCTTGCCGAAAACGCGTTGTATCCGCGACAAAATCGCGCATCTCAAATGCATCAGTCTTTGCCAACTCCTCAACATGGATCGGCACGTGTTGATCAGTTCGGACACTGACCTTGTCAGCAATCAGTTGACAGACCTCTGAAATTGTTCTGCCCTCTCCGCTCCCGATAACGTAAAACCGGCCGTCAAGTAATGAGCGATCGGTACCGGCCAGGAGGAGAGCGCAGACAACATCGTCGACGAAAATATAGTCGCGTACGCAATGTTGATTGGCATACAGCGTGAGCGACTTCCCTGCTATCGCATCGGCTATCATTTTGTTGATGACGACACGGCTCATAGCAGACCGGCGTGCGGTCGGACCATAGACATTCGCCAAGCGAAGGATGATCGACTTGATGCCATGGCTTTTCGCGTAAATGCGCAGGTGGCTCTCAGCCATCACCTTATGGACAGCCCAGGGAATCAAAGGGTTGTCACGGTTATCCTCATCAACAGGCAAGGAATCAACGAGACCGAACACGTTTGCTGAACTCGAAAATACTATGTGAGGGCAATAACGATGCCTACGGCATTCCTCAACCAAGTGCAACACTGGCAGCGCATTGCATTGTAAATCAAGGATCGGGTCATACACAGAGCTTCGCATGTACTCTAATCCAGCCAGGTGGAAGACATAATCGACACCGGGCAATACGGTATCCCAAGTATGACGCGTGGACACATCACCGGTCACGATCGAAATCTCCGCATCTCGGCGATCTGGTACCCATGCGTCAAGCGGTGACCGGTCCAGCAGTATAAGCTTGCAGTGTACGTTCGCGAGTGCCTGCGTGAGGGCAGATCCAATATAGCCACGGCCGCCAGTGATTAATATGGTCCGACCATGATAGGCATCGGCGATTGTACTTGAGACTGTCAGTGAAGAGCCCTCCCCTTCCTGATGCGATGTCCGAGCACAGATCTCTTTAGAGGGCACCCTGCGATGCACTCGTCATATCAGAATCTGCACCTTTGGCACATACACAATCCACTTACCGCCCGCCGCCTGGAATCCCCGTTCCTTGGGGATGATCTCCCGGGCGTGATTCCAGGCAAATAGCAGAGCATGATCCGGATAATTTGCGGTAAACTCCGTATAAGGCCGGACAGGAATATGAGCGCCGGGACTGAACTTCCCCTGTTTGATGGGCGTCGTATCACTGATGAATTCCACCAGATCGCGGGTGATGCCGCAATAGTTGATCACCGTCGTGCTCTTGGACGTCGCGCCATACCCCACTACCCGCTTGCCCAGTCGCTTCAGCTTGAAGAGGAGCGCCATCAGCTCCTCGCGTGATCGTTCGGTCCTGCGGCGAAACCCCTCGAACGTCTCCGGCTGCTCCAGTCCAAGCGCCTTCTCTCGCTCACAGTGTGCCATAACAGCAGCAGACCCTTTTCTGGCCCCTTCATGGGTAACCACATAGCGCATCGACCCGCCATGGACATTCTGTGGCATCACATCGACCACTTCTAAGCCATGCCGCTGAAACAGATAGCGGACGGACGTCACGGAGAAATAAAACGCATGCTCGTCATAGATCTGATCGTACGCCGTCTTGTCGAGTATATCGCCAAGATACGGATCTTCAAACACGAGTACGCCACCTGGCTTGAGCAGCATCTTGATCCCTGCAACAACCGAATGAAGATATGGAATGTGACACAGCACGTTGGCACCCAGAACTGCATCCGCCTGTCCGTACTCAGCCACAATCTCGCGTGCCAGATCTTCATCGAAATACCGTTGGAGCGCTCGAAGGCCTTTATTGACGGCGACTTGTGCCACGTTAGCCGATGGTTCGATTCCCAGATGACGAATGCCGACCTGCGCAAACTGCTCCAGCAAGATTCCGTCGTTGCAGCCAATCTCCACCACAAATGGATCATGCGGCGGTAGATAGTCGGCTATCACTTGGTGGGAAAACTTTTCGAAATGGGTAGCCATAGACGTTGAAGTGGATGAGAAATAAGCATAATGGGGGGTGAACATCCTCTCTCGCGACGGTTGTTCACTAAGCTGCACCATGCAGCAACTTGGACAAAACGCCACCACAAGCTCAAAAAAGTACTCATTGCGAAACTGATCGGAGGCGAGGAATCCATTTGCCAGCGGCATCTTGCCAAATGACAGGAATGGCACATATTCAACTTGGCAAATTCGACACTTAGACATGCCACAACTCTGGGATACCTGGGTCAGAAACCAGTGATGAATGTCATAGGGTTCATTGATCGTTGTCGCGATAGAATCTGTCTGAGGCTGACTACCGTACTCCTTTACCGAGCAAGACCACCGAGACCGTCTTAAAAAGAATTTTGAGGTCGAGTGCCAGCGACATATTCTTGACGTAATAGAGGTCATACTCCAGTTTCCTATAGGCATCTTCCACCGAACTCCCATAAGGGTAGTTCACCTGCGCCCAGCCGGTGATCCCAGGCTTCACCACATGACGCAAGGAGTAGTACGGAATCTTCTCCTTATACTCCTTCACGAGAATGTCCCATTCCGCTCGGGGGCCGATGAAGCTCATCTCTCCCGTGAGCACATTCCACATCTGCGGAATCTCATCAATCCGCAGGAAGCGCAGTATCATCCCCATCAGCGTCACTCGTGGGTCGTTCTTCGCGGTATAGGGGGACTGTGTCTCGTCCCCCCCTTTCATCGTTCTGAACTTCAGCGCCGAAAACAGTCGCTCATTCTGCCCCACACGGGTCTGCCGGAAGAATACCGGTCCACGAGATTCCGCAGCCACCAGTATGGCCGCCATCACCAAGAGCGGGCTCGCCAGCAACAGCCCAACCCCCGCGCAGGCCACATCCGTTATCCGCTTGATGCGCCGGAACATGCGGCCGTGGAGTAGGAGGAATCCCGGTGCGTACACGAACCACGAATCCCGAACTTGCGTCAAAAGGATCTTCCCGGCCACCTGCTCACTGACGGTGACCAGGTCGGACACAAAGACTCCCTTCATCCGGCATTGCAGGGTCGCGCGGATCAGTCTTTCGCCTTCAGCCTTCGCCAGCGCCATAATGATGCCTTGGACGTCGTGCTCTTGCACGAGCTCCGGTAGAGCGTCAGCGCCGCCCAAGACCGCGTGTCCACCGATCGTCCGTGTTTGCCTATCTGGATCGTCATCAATGAAGCCCACCACATGGTACTCAGTACCGAATCGCTTCAAGAGGTCTAACGCCGTCTGCCCGTCTTCACCAGTTCCCACGATGAGAACTCGCTTGGGAATGAGCATCTCTTGTCGGAGACGCCAAAAGTTGATCCTCCATAGATACAGCAAGGGAATCGCGAGTCCCATCTGAATAAAGAACGAGCTGCGTGGCAGCTTCACACCGGGCATCAAATAGAACAAACCAGACAACCCGACTCCCGCCATCACGACCGCTCCAAGGATATGCGTCAAAGTCGATGCCTGTTGGCTTCGGTAGTTCTTCTGGATGTCGTAGAGGTCGAACATCGACAGGGTGAGGAGATACACCCCGAGGCTCACCAAGGCTGTTGGGAAGAAATCCCCGGCGTTCGGCCCGACCTTCCACCACCAATACTGCAGGGCCAGATGAAAAGCCCCAAGCAGAATGGCCGCATCACCGCCGATCAGAATTATCTGATGTTTCCACGATCCGGGACGGTACACCTTGCCCTCAGGTTTCCGCCATCATGTCTTGGAATACCGTTTGGAACCGTTGAATCGCGCATCGCTTGTCCAGGAAAGATTCAAAATAGCGCCGGCCGGCCGATCCCAGATTCTCCCGACGACGATAATCTTGTACCAGGTGAAGAATCGCCAAAGCCGCCTTCTCACTTTCTTGAGGAGAAAACACTTCGCCGCAGCCTGATTCCCGTACCAGACTTGCAACTTCACTTCCGTCTGGGCCGATAAACACGACAGGCCGGCCGACCGCCATGATGCCATATACTTTGCTTGGGACACTCAGTCCTTCCATCTTCGAACGAAGTGTCACAAGATGAATATCCCCAGCGGATAGGCTGTACCGCAAATGCTCCTTGTTCTGGTAGCGCAAAAACCTGACGCTTTCCAGCTTCTCCTGGGACGCCCAGTTTTGCAGCCGAGTCTTTCCCTGCCCTTCTCCGACGAAGAGGAAGCACACCTCGCGTATCCCGCGCAGATAGTGAATGAGGGGGATCAGCGCCTCCGTTTCATGGACCACCCCCAGATTGCCCGAATACATCACCACGATCTGTCCTTCCAGCCCATGCTGTTTACGGAACCAATTGTCCTCCGGCGCAACCGGAGTGAGGTGGTCACCGTCAGCCCAGTTGGGGATTAACACGAGACGATCCCGCTGGAGGCCGAAGGCCAAGAGGCACCGTTCCATGCAGCGTCCCACGACGATCACGCGGTCTGACGACCTCAGCGACCAGTTTGCGGCCCACCTGAGCAGACGAGCACGCAAACCTTCTCGTAAGGTATCAGCCCGAACCGCAATCTCCGGAAACACATCCTGAAGCCAGCACACCGTTTTCCACCCTTTGAGACGTCCCAGCAGCACAGCCTGGACGGACAAAATGGGCGGGTCCGATAATACAACCACGCAGTCAACATCTCTGGTCTGTACTGCCGCCCAGACTGAAGACAGGTAAAATGACAGATAATCGAACAATCGCCCGAGCGCTGATTGTCGACCGAAACGCGTGGACCACACCCGACGCACGGTCACTCCCTTATACTGCTCCTCAGACGGAACTGCAGTCTCTCCTCCCAGATACCCCAACCTGCCGGTCAACACGGTCACAGCGGTGCCAGACACAGCCAAACCCTCGGCAAGATCCGTCAGCATCTGAGCAGTCGCAGACTGGTCGGGATGAAAGAAGCGATTGATGAACAACAGCCGCACCGGTTCAGCTTCTCATGACCACGCACGGGCCGATGACCAGCACATCCATCCTGGTCCGCAGGAAGCAGTCGAGGGCTTCGTCCGGCGTGCACACGATGGGCTCGTTTTCATTAAACGAGGTGTTCAGTACCACAGGAACTCCTGTGATATTTGCGAATTCCTTGATGAGTCTCCAATAGAGCGGCTGGGTCCGCCGGCTTACCGTCTGAAGGCGACCGGTTCCATCTACATGGGTGGGTGCAGGGATCAGTGCGCGTTTTTCGGCTCGAACTCGATAGGTCATCGTCATAAAAGGGGAAGGATCGGTCTGTTCGAAGAAGTCGTTCACGGCCTCTTCCAGGATCGAGGGTGCAAATGGGCGAAAGGGTTCTCTCCGTTTGATCCGAGCATTCAGAATCTCCTTCATCTCAGGACGCCGAGGGTCGGCAATGATGCTCCGATTGCCCAAGGCACGGGCTCCCCATTCCATGCGCCCCTGGAACCAGCCCACCACCTTGCCGGCCGCGACCGCTTCGGCAGTGCGGCGGCACCGCTTCTCCTCATCCTGAACGCTTTCGATCACACACCGGGCGTTGTGTAATTCTTTTGACCGCGTTTCAATCGCCGTCACAACATCGCGCTCACTGTACTCCGGGCCCCAATCAGCTCGATCCATGATGAACGAACGGGGACGGCCGAGCACCTCGTGCCAGACCGCATAGGCAGCGCCAATGGCGCCCCCCGCATCCCCGGCTGCAGGCGGGATATACACCCGTTCAAACGGCGTTCTCGTAACAATCTGCCCGTTGGCGACACTGTTCAACGCACAGCCCCCTGCGAGACACAAAGCCTTTTGATGAGTGCGGTCATAAAGATCGTTCAGGATGTGAAAGAAAACTTCCTCGTACAGGGCTTGGAGGGAAGCAGCGATATTCTCGTGCCGGGCAGTCACTGGTTCTTCTTTCATTCGCGGAGGGCCAAGACGCTTGACCAGCTCATCCGAGAAGACTTGTCCAATGACCGGGGCGCCACTGTCCCAAGTCATCGATACACCCTCTGAATGGTGGAGGAAGTAATCTAGATTTAGTTCAAACCTGCCTTTGGATTTGACCAAGACGACCTGACGCAAGGCGTCCAGATATTCCGGTTTCCCGTAAGCCGCAAGGCCCATCACCTTGTACTCATCGCCGTAACTGAGAAATCCCAGATACTGGGTCATGGCTAGGTAGAAGAGGCCAAGGGAATGGGGAAACGTCACGCGATCGAGGACTTCAATCCGATCCCCTTGGCCAAGCCCGACCATTGTGCTGACAAAATCCCCGAATCCATCCACTGAGGCCACGGCGCTCGACTCGAATGGCGACACGAGATAGGAAGAGGCCAGATGGGCTCGATGATGTTCCACATTATGCACCTTCGCCTTGATCGCCCTCGATTCCAGCCCTAAGTCGGTTTCCAATTCATAAATGATATCGTGCACCTTCGAGGCGTTCTTCAAGCGATCCTTGATAGCCGTAAGACCCGGGCGCTTAGAGAAGGCATACAACGCCTTTTTCAGTACATTGGCGCCAGGATTGCGATTGATGGCAAGATGTTTAACCGCAGTGATGTCCAAGCCCGATTGCTTCAAGCAGGCACGCACAGCTTGGGTAGGAAGTCCAGCCCAGTGCTTGACGCGACGAAACCGTTCCTCTTCAGCCGC
>VBOF01000211.1 GCA_005877855.1 Nitrospirota bacterium
GGGAGTTTCTGGAGCCGCCGCCGTCAGTCAAGGTCCAGATCTACGAAGACGACACCAGGTCGATCCTGAGCCACAACGACAGTCCCGATCTGGCGTTCCGATGGAGCGTGAATCCGTACCGGGGCTGTTTCCATGCCTGTGCGTACTGCTATGCGCGCCCGTCTCACGAGTACCTGGGGTTCGGGGCCGGGACGGACTTTGAGTCCAAGCTGGTGGTCAAGCGGAACGCCGCGGCCCTCTTGCGCGAGGTCTTCCTGAAACCGTCGTGGACGGGCGAGCTCGTCGTCTTCTCGGGGGTCACCGATTGTTATCAGCCGGTGGAAGCCTCTTTGGGCCTGACCCGCGCATGCCTCGAAGTCTGTGCCGAGTTTCGCAACCCGGTCGCCATCATCACGAAGGGCGCGCTCGTCCTGCGCGATCTCGATCTGTTACGGCGGCTCCACGAAGAGGCCGCGATCCGCGTATTCCTGAGCATCCCCTTCGCCCACGATCCGATGGCCCGGAAGGTGGAGCCCCAGGCGCCTTCCATCACCAAGCGCCTGGCGACGCTGGAGACGATCGCCGAGGCCGGCATTCCCACTGGCGTCTCGATCGCGCCAGTCATCCCAGGACTCAATGACGACCATATGCTCGAGATTCTTCAGAAGGCGCGGGCCGCGGGCGCGCGGACCGCGTTCTACAGTCTCTTGCGGCTACCAGGCAGTGTGGAGCCTGTCTTCCTTGAGCGGATCGCGGCGGCGTTCCCTGATCGTCTCAAAAAGATCACCCATCGCCTGCGGGAAGTGCGGGGGGGCCTGCTCAACAGGAATCAGTTTTTTGATCGGCACAGAGGGAAGGGCGCCTACGGAGAGCTCCTGGACCAGTTGTTCCTGACGGCGAAGCGAAAAGCGGGGTTTCCAGAGGAACAGGACCCGCTTCTCCCACCAACCTTCCGCCGACCCCAGCCGGAGCAGATCGGCCTCTTCTCCTCATAAAATTTCCTTAATTGCCCCGCGAGGCCGCTGCGCGGGCCGTGATCCGTGCTTCGACCTTGGCGGCCAGGGGTCCAGCTTTGAGCGCGGCAACCAACACGTCGCGCAAGGGAGTCTGGTGATCGCGCCGATCGGTGGCTTGGCGGAACATGGTATAGCCGTCCCCGCCCTCCGCGATAAAGGTATCGGCCGCCACCGAGTATCGACGGGCAGGATTCAGGGGCGCTCCGTTCACCTGGACAGAGGTGATCCGAGAGCCGCTGGGAGCTGTCGGGTCAAAGACCACGGCCACCCCTGACACCTGCAAAAAGCGTCCAGACGCCTGGGGCAGACGGCTGACGCTGTTCTCGAGGGCCGCCTGTAAGGTCGCACCGGTGACGGTAAAGGAGGTAAGGGAAGAATCGAAGGGGAGCACTCCCATGAGCCCTTTCACGGTGACAGGGCCGGCGGGAATGCCGCTGCGGATCATCCCTGAGTTCACCAGGCCGATCTCAGTCCCAGCGTGCTGGCGCGCCAGATCCGCGAGCAGGTTGCCGAGGTTCGTCTCTCGGGTCCGGATGTCGCGGTTTTCCCCGTCGAATGCGTGCGCCGCTTCGCCGATGACCTGATTGGTTTGCTCGTCCAATCGGGGCGCATAGTCCCGGACCAGCTTGGCCATGTCCGGGTCCGAGGGGACCGCCGCAGAGACGGGCAGATTGCGAGGTTCGGCGACCATGATGGTTTTTTCGTGGAAGAGGAGGTCCAGGCGGCCGAGGGTCCGGCCTTGCCGATGGGTCTTCACGAAGACCGGCCCGACGCCGGTCAGTTCCACGCGGCCCTGGACGGGGTTCGTCTGACCAGGGGGGACCAGCCCGTCGAAACCCTCGGTATGTCCACCGATGAGCACATCGAGCCCAGGTACCGCCTTGGCGAGCGCGAGGTCTTCCTCCGTGTCTTGGTGCGTGATCGCCACCAGGATTTCCACGCGCTCGCGCAGTTCCCCGACCGCCTGTTTGGCCGCCTCGATGGGATCGACGAACTCGACTTCTCGGACGACGGCGCGGTTGAAGGTATCGGGATAGTTCTTCTTCCCGATGAGACCGATCAGGCCGACCCGCACAGGCCCGAGGTGTTTGATGACATGCCGTTGGCAGACGTCGGGATCCTGAGGCCGTACGTTGGTACAGAGAAACGGGAAGGTGGCCTCCTGGCGAAGGCGTTTCAGATGGCGCGTGCCGAAATCGAAATCATGGTTGCCGACAGCGACGGCGTCGTAGCCCATCAGGTTCATGGCGGCGATGTCGACTTCGCCCCGGAACACCGAGGACATGGCCGTCCCCATCAACAGGTCGCCGCTGTCGACGACGAGCAGGTGCTCGACTTCCTGTCGGACCTGCTTGATCAGGGCGGCACGCCGTTCAACGCCCCCGAGTCCGGCGAATGAGCCGTGTTCGATCGGCTGGATGGCCCCGTGATGTTCGCTGGTGTGCAGGATCGTGACGGCGACCTGGGCGTGGGTCTCCTCGGCAACGGCGAGGACGGAAACAAAAGCCAGCGCGATGAAGCGATGCATCAGTCACCCCCATGGTAGTGACAGGTCCCCAGGCTGTCAAGGCAAGCCGTACGCCGTCTTGACTGGCACGGGATGCCGTGGTACGGTCCCGCGCTCCGTATGCATGAACGCGTCATCCAGTGGATCGAGCTCTTCCGACCGTATGTCGATCAGTATGGCTATGTTGTGCTCTTCCTGGGCGTCATGGCAGAGAACGCGTCGTTGCCAGTCCCCGGAGAGACCATGTTGATCATCGCGTCGTTCTATTCCCATCACGGGGACCTCAATCTGGGCACTGTCATCCTCCTGGCGACAGTAGGCTGTATCCTGGGCGACAATGTCAGTTTCTACATCGGCCGCCGCTTCGGGCGTCCGTTCATCGAGCAGTATGGCCGCTATCTGCTGATCACGCAGAAACGACTGGCGTACGTGGAGCGCTTCTTTCACAAGCACGGGGACAAGGCGATTTTCGTCCAGCGCTGGATCACGGGGGTGCGGGTGATTGGGGCGCTGGTGGCGGGAACATCCAAGATGCCCTGGCGCCGGTTCTTGCTGTTTAACTGCTTAGGCGCCGTGACCTGGGTCACGGCCATCTCCTTGTTAGCCTACTTCTTTGCGGTGAATTTGCCCCTCCTCCTGATCGTCGTGAGCCGCTCTGGCTGGGCGTTGCTTGGTCTGATAGCAGGGGTCGCCTTGACCTTCTACCTCAAACGGCGCTTACGCGTGGACCAAGAGCCGGCGGCGCCTCACTAAACCGCCGGCCAAACCTCTTGTCTGTGGCGCTTCCGCTAAGTCCACGAAACATTTATTGAAATTGGCTTGACAGCGGACCGTCTTCTTTATATAATCCAACATTTCATAGGTTTTGGTTCACCCAATCCATTCAGGTTGAGGGGAATAGAGCCGTTTTTACTCGGCGGAGAGTGGCTGCGTCTTTGCCTTTCCCCCGGGAAGTGGAAGGTGCGTGCCAGCAGGCCGCGCGCCAGGAGCCCACGCTATTGCTTAGGGTTGATTTCTTCTCGCATTCCGTCAGGGGGCGAATCGTGGGCAGGTACTCAAGTGGACAACGAGGCCTGACTGTAAATCAGGTGGCTTCGCCTTCCCAGGTTCGAATCCTGGCCTGCCCACCACTGAGAACTCATCCGAGCGGGCGTAGCTCAGGGGTAGAGCTCCAGCCTTCCAAGCTGGCTGTCGCGAGTTCAAATCTCGTCGCCCGCTCCATCTCAGCGGACAAATTGACCGTTAATCGTTATTCGTTAATCGGAGGCCAAGGACGGAGAATCGAGCGTTTAACGTATAACGTATCACGTTTAACGGCGAAAGCCCACGT
>VBOF01000212.1 GCA_005877855.1 Nitrospirota bacterium
CGAAATGGACGATCTGGCACTTTCCGAACCGCTTCATCCTGATCAGCTTACAGAGCGCGATGACGTAGGCCTCGATCTGGTTTCGGTCCCGGATGGCTTCGGGCCTACAGCCGTGAAGATCAACTGCAGTGGAGAGGCCCCAAGCTTTCCCCTCCCTGATCAACTCCTCCGCGGATTCTACGGGAGCGGACGTTGGGGCCATC
>VBOF01000213.1 GCA_005877855.1 Nitrospirota bacterium
CGTGAAGAACGTGTCCTGCTGCGACGACAGCAGGCCAGCCTTCCCCAGGACCGCCTGCTCGTCGTATACCGGCGAGTCCCAGGTCCAGCTGTCGTCGTAGGCCGGCGCAGTCGCGCAGGACCCCAGCACGAGGCAGACCAGCAGGAGCGCCGCGGACTTCATGGCGGCAGGATAATAGGGGCGGGTGTTTGAATCAAGGCGGCCCCTCACCCATCCCTCTCCCCACTGGTGGGGAGAGGGTGAGGGAGAGGGGGCTTACACGGTATCCGGCGAGAACCCGCGTCTCAGCGTGTTCTCCGAGATGACAGAGCTCGAGAGGAACTGGAGGAGGTAGTCCGGGCCTCCAGCCTTGGCCCCGATGCCGGAGAGGCGGCCTCCGCCGAACGGCTGGCGGCCCACCAGCGCGCCTGTGATCCCCCGGTTGATGTACAGATTGCCGACCAGGAACTCCTCGCGGGCCTGCGCGATGTTCCGGGGGCTACGGGAAAAGAGCCCGCCGGTGAGCGCGTACTCGCTCGAGTTGGCGAAGGCCAGGGCCTCGTCGAAGTCCCGCGCCCGCAGGACGGCCAGCACCGGCCCGAAGATCTCCTCGCGGGCCAGGCGGTGCTCAGGGCGGATGTTCCTGACGATCGCCGGTCCGACGAAGTTCGGCCCTGGCCGTCGTGCAGGGTCCGGCAGCAGCGCGGGCGTCCCTTCCTGCTGCGCGAGCGGGAGGTACTCCAGCACCTTCTGCACCGCCCGTTGATCGATCAAGGGGCCGAGCCCCGTGCCAGGCTCTTCGGGTGGGCCCATGCGCACGCTTCGTGCGGCCTCCACCAGCCGCTCGACGAAGGCGTCATGGATGGTGTCCAGGACGATCGCGCGCGAGCAGGCGGAGCACTTCTGCCCCTGGTAGCCCAGGAAAGAGGCACTCACGCCTGCCACCGCCTCATCCAGGTCGGCGGTGTCGTCCACGATGATCGCGTTCTTGCCCCCCATCTCTGCGACGACCTTCTTCACCTCCCGCTGCCCCGGTGAGAGTTGCGCCGCGGCGGCGATGATCTGGAGCCCGACGGCCTTCGAGCCTGTAAAGGCGATGACGGGAACGTCGGGGTGCCCGACCAGGCGGCGGCCTGCCTCCGGTTCGCCGGGCAGAAATTGCAGGACGCCGTCCGGCAGCCCGGCCTCGCGAAAGACTTCCACCAGCGCATGCCCGGTCACCGGGGACCGTTCCGACGGTTTGAATACGACGGCATTCCCTGTGACCAGCGCTGCCCCCACCATGCCGGTCGGGATCGCGAGCGGAAAGTTCCACGGGGAGAGGACCGCCACGACGCCGCGCGGCCGGTACAGCAGGTGGTTGAGTTCGCCCGGTAGCGTCCCGAGCCGGATCGACTCCGCCAGGCGACGCATCTGTCGGCGGTAGTATTCGAGGAAGTCGATGGCCTCGGCCACGTCGGCATCGGCATCGCGCCAGCCCTTGCCCACTTCGAAGACTTCCAGCGCGGCCAGCTCGAACCGGCGCCGGCGCAGCAGGTCGGCGGCCTTCGCCACGACCTCCATCCGATCCGCCGCGGAGATTGCCGCCCAGGACCGGCCGCTTGCCACCGCGCGGGCGACGGCCTCGTCCACGTCCTGGGGGACCGCGGCGCTCACGACGCCGACCACCTCCTCGGGCTTGGCTGGGTTGCGTGGGGTCAGGGTCGGTCTGGTGAGACCCCTGGGCGCGGGGAAGACCGGATCGATGCGCCGCCCGAGGGTGGTACGCACAGTGGCGAGCGCGGCGCGCATGCGCTTGCGGGCCTCGGCGCGGGCGAAATCCGTGTGAGGCTCGTTCGTGAACTCGGGCTCACCCTCACCCTTCCCTCTCCCCGGGGCACCCGTTGCTTCCTCGTTGCAACGGGTCGATGAGAGGGTGGGGGAGAGGGGGGCGTTCTCGACAGCGGGTGGCCTCAGCAACTCATCGAGGCTCTGGTTGCCGAGGAACTGTCGGCGCAGGATGGACTCGTTGGCGGTATTCTCCAACAGGCGCCGGACGAGATAAGCCATACCGGGAATCAAATCGCCGACTGGTGCGTAGACCCGCACACGATATCCGGCGTCCACGACTGCGGCCTGAAGCGGCTCGGCCATGCCATACAGCATCTGGAGCTCCACGACGTTCGCCGCGAGCCCGCGCCCTTCGGCTTCGGCCATCACCATCGCAACGTGGCGCAGGTTGTGCGTGCCGAACGCCGGCCGGATCACCGCGTGGTGCTCCAGAAGGAGCGGGATCAGCTGTTCGTAGCTGGCGTCGGTGTCGTCCTTGCGGGCGAAGACCGGTACGGGCCACCCGCGCTGGCGGTGCATGATCGTCTCGTAGTCCCAGTAGGCGCCCTTGACCAGGCGGACGCCCATCGGCGTCCCGCGGGCCTCGGCCCAGGCGAGCAGGTCCCTGACGTCGCCTGCGGTGTCCTTGAGGTACGCCTGGAGCGCGAGGCTGGCGAAGGGATAGGCGCGAAACTCGTCTTCCATCAGGAGTTGGCGGACGATCCCGATCGTCAGGTCCTTCCACTCGTAGTGCTCCATGTCGAAGGTGACGGCGGCCCCACGTTGCACGGCCGCTCGGAGTAGCGGGCGCAACCGGGCTGCGACGGCTGTGTAGCAGCCCTCCGGGTCGATCGGATCGAACTGCGAATAGAGCGCCGAGAGCTTGATCGACACCTGGGTCCGTGGCAGCGGGCCCAGGTGGTCGGCTTCGAGGAGGGGTGAGGGCCGCCACTCGCGAGCGGCCTCTGCCAGGGCCGTGATGGTCTCGTGATAGCGGGCAGCGTAGGCCTCGGCTTCCGCCTCGCAGACCGTCGCCTCGCCCAGGAGGTCCACCGAGTGCGCAATGCCGCGCTTCCAGAGGTCGGCGACGGCCGGGAGCGCCTCCTTCGTACCGGCGCCTACGATGAACTGGTTGGCCATCTGGATCGCCTGGTTGTAGATCGTGTCGGCGGTCACGCCGGCGCCGAAGCCGACGGACGAGAGGGCCCGCATGCCCCAGCGCATGAGCGAACGTCCGCCCGGCGCGTCCCGCAGGCCGGTATCCTGGCCGAAATATTCGTCCACGAGGCGCTTGATCTGGGACGGAGTCTTCAGGGTGGGCAGGACGTCGATGAAGCGGAAAAGCTGGACCTTGAAGGTTTCGTCGCGGATGGCCCAGTCGAGGAGCCGGCCGGTCCACCATTTGCGGTCGAAGAGGCGGGGCGTGGTCGCGGCCGCGGCCTCGTACAGCCGCGTCGCGTGGCGGCGGATGTCGGCTTCTGTGGCGACGCGCATGGCCTCGGATCCCCTGAATCTCCATTATACACCGCGCTTTGGCGCCGTCCCGTCCTTGAATTCCCTGGATAGGCTGGGCTAGACTGCACGCATGGCTGAAATTCCCGTCATCACCATCACCGGCTCCCAGCAGAAGGAACCGAAGGAGTTTTTCACGCGGGTCTTCTGCCTGCGCAAGGAGACGCCCCCACTGGGACTGCTGGTCGAGTATCTGAAAGGTCGCGGGGCCACCCCGATCATCCCGGCGGAAGTCAACGAGAAGCTGTTGAATAGCTGGAACTGGGTCGGGATCGAGATCGGGTACGCGAAGGGCCGCAAGCCGATCCTCGTCACCTGCGTGCGCAAGGGCGGCGCCCAGGACGAGATCTTCAAGCAGGACATCGAGGGCCTGTTGAACTATGTGGAGGCCCACCGCGAGATCGATAACTGGCGCGTCGCGGACCAGTTGCGGGGCTGCCGGTTCTACATCGCGAACATCCTGGACAAGAACGACATCACGGAGGACGGCTACGACTTCAACAGTTGGATCCTCCAGTTCTTCGAGGAGAACTGCGACGGGATGGTCCAGATCGACGGCCAGGGCTTCTACGACCCTCAGACCGGAGAGTTGATCTTTGAACTGCCGCCGATCGACGACGAGCCCGAGCCCGCCAAACCGAGCCAGCAGCCTACCTAGACACGTCCCGAAACAATGTGTTAA
>VBOF01000226.1 GCA_005877855.1 Nitrospirota bacterium
TTACTTCGACGATCCGGGAGGCATTGCATGGCCGACCATCTGGCCCATGCTCACCCTACCGGTCGGCAACTTGGCCCCTTCCGGCCAGAGCGAGAAAATGATTCCGTCCGTCTTGGCGACCGTGTCCGCCACCTCCTTGGCCTTATCCGGAGGGAGATCCAGCACCTTGACATTTCCTGTGGCAATCTCCGTCTCATGATCATGCCACACCCTTTTCCATATCGCTGGGGGGACGACCTTCTCGTCTCGCGTGAGCGTCTTGGCGACGATATACTCGATGCCGATCAGCTTGGCGTTGGGATCCTCTGTCTTATATAACAAACACTCGATGAAAGGATCCGGAGTGACAACCTTGCAATAATGGTGGAAAGGGCCCCTGACCCTTCCGTCAATCAGGTGTGGGGCTGTGACATGGATCGTATGGCCATCCGCCGGGGTGGGCTTGGCGGCTGGAGCGGCCTCTTGGGCGAGTGATGCCCCGCCAGTGATCAACAGGCATAAAGCAGCCATGAACAGTTTCAACATCGCGACACCTCCTTTTATGTTGGATGGCTGGTTTGCCACTGAATCGCTTGCTCCCATTTTCCCGCCCTGCCCAGGTTGCGGTTGAACCGATGGGCCTTCGTCAGGGCGTAAGGATACACCGAAGGCAAAAAAAAATCGACAGGACCCGCGACGGGTAGGCTACTGCTTCTCCGGTGGGTTTTGGCTGTCAAGCTTCTTGCGGAGTTCGATGAGCTCGCGCTCAAGGGCCTCGAAGCGCTCGGCTATCGGGTCGGGGATGTTGGTGTGATCCATCGTCGCCTCGGGCAGGCGCTCCTCCCCCTCCCCCTTGATGATCCGGCCGGGGACGCCGATGACCGTGGAGTTCGCCGGGACCGACTTCAGCACCACCGAGTTGGCCCCGATCTTGACGTTGTCGCCGATCTTGATTCCGCCGAGAATCTTCGCCCCGGCCCCCACCACCACGTGATTGCCCAACGTTGGGTGGCGCTTGCCCCGTTCCTTGCCCGTGCCCCCCAGCGTGACCCCCTGAAACAGCGTCACGTGATCGCCAATCTCGGTTGTCTCGCCGATGACGACGCCCATCCCATGGTCGATGAAAAAGCCGCGCCCGATCGTCGCCGCCGGATGGATCTCGATCCCCGTCAGCCAGCGCGCGAGCTGGGAGATGGCGCGGGGGACGAAGGGGATGCCCCACAAGCGCAGCCGGTGCGCGACCCGATACGCCAGCAATGCATGGAAGCCTGCATAGGTGAGGATCACCTCCAGCGTGCTGGTGGCCGCCGGGTCCCGCTCGAAGACCGCCCGCAGATCATTGTTGATCCTGTCGAACATGTCCTTCTTATGGTCCCTCGATGAGGCAGACCGCCTGAGCCGTCATCGCCTCCCCGCGACCGATCGCTCCCTGCCCCTCGCCGCTCTTGACCTTCAGATTGATACACGCCGTCTCCACCCCCATCGCCTTGGCCAGCGCGTCCTTCATGGCGCTGAGGTGGGGCCCCAGCCTCGGCGCCTGGGCGTTGATGACCGCATCCACGTTGCCCACGCGGCAACCCTTCCGCGTCACCACGGACATGACGGCTTCCAGCAGCTTGAGGCTCGAGACGTCCTTGTAGCGCGGATCCGACGCCGGAAAGTGCGCGCCGAGGTCGCCTTCCCCTATCGCGCCCAGAAGCGCGTCGCACACCGCGTGTGTGAGGACATCGGCATCCGAGTGGCCGTCCAGCCCCTTGGTGTGGGGAATCTCGACGCCGCCGAGGATCAGCTTGCGCCCGGGCGTCAGCGGGTGGATGTCATAGCCGAAGCCGACCTTCATGCCTTACCCATCCGCGCGTCCAGGATGGCCTCGGCGATGACCAGATCCTCCGGCGCGGTGATCTTGATGTTCTCCCAGGTGCCGGGGACGATCTCAACCTTGTGTCCCAATCGCTCCACCAGAGCAGCATCGTCGGTCGCCTGCAGACATTCAATCGCAGCCTTCTCGTAGGCCTCCAGAAGCAGGGCTCGCCGGAAGGCTTGCGGGGTCTGTGCCAGCCACAGCTCGCTACGGTCCAGCGTCCGCTGGATCTGCCGGTCCGGGCCGGTTTGCTTGGGCGTGTCCTTCATCGGCACCGCTGCAATGGCGCCTCCTCCTTTGCGCGCCGCCTCGATCGACCGCTCGATGAGGTCTTCCGTGACAAAGGGCCGCACCGCGTCGTGGACCACCACGATTTCCACGCCGGGGTCGGTTTCCTTCAAGCCGTTGTGCACGGAGTGCTGGCGGGTCTCCCCGCCGGCCACGACCTTCTGCACCTTCTTGACGCCGTACCGCTCGACGATGTCGATCAGGACGCGCCGCTCCTGCTTGGCAGGCACGACCAGGATGACCGCATCCACGCTGGGGGCCTGGTCGAACGCCCAGAGCGAGTGAAGCAGCAACGGGACGCCCCCCAGCGGGAGAAACTGCTTGGGAGTTTCCGAACCCATCCGCGTGCCGGTGCCGCCGGCCGGGATGACGGCGACCACTCGTCCGAGCTTGCTGGACCCGGCATTTCGATCAGACATGCCGGGATATCCAATACCACCAGTAATCCTTCATGCGCGTGCATTCAACTGCGGGCCACCGGCGTTTCCTGGGCTTCAGTCTCTTCCTTCAGCCGGGCGAAGATCATCCGTCCCGCCTGCGTCTGCAAAACGCTGGTGACCACCACGTTTAGGTTCGACCCGATGAACCGCTTCGCGTTGTCCACCACGATCATGGTGCCATCATCCAGGTAAGCCACGCCCTGCCCGGCCTCCTTCCCTTCCTTGAGCACGAACACGCGCAGCTGCTCGCCCGGCAACACAACGGGCTTTAACGCGTTGCACAGCTCGTTGATGTTCAGCACCCTGACGCCCTGCAGTTCGGCCACCTTGCTGAGGTTCAGATCGTTGGTGATCACCTTGGCGTTCATCTTCTTGGCGAGCATCACGATCTTGGAGTCCACTTCCTTGATGTGGGGGAAGTCTTCTTCGACGATGCGCACCTCGATGTCCACCATCTTCTGAATCTTGTTGAGCACGTCCAGGCCGCGCCGGCCGCGCCCCCGCTTGAGCGGATCGGAGGAATCGGCGATGTGCTGCAGCTCGTTCAGGATGAACTGCGGCAAGATGAACGCCCCCTCCAGGAACCCCGTCTCGCAGAGATCAGCCACCCGGCCGTCGATGATGACGCTGGTATCGAGAATCTTGTTGCTGGTCGAAGCGCTACCCCCTGTTTCGACCGCACCTGGCTGGCCAAGGATGCCTGCTGCTGTGAAAATTTTGACGCCGTAGATGAGGCCGAGATAGGGAAAGATCGCGAGAAGCAGGAAGCCGAGGACCGGAGCGAATTCAAAGGCCGGGATCGTGGTCTCCAGGGTCCAGGCGGCCAGGCCCGCCAGGAGCAGGCCGCACGCGAGGCCTGCCGTGCCGCCCAGGACCGCGCCGGGCTTCGCCCGCCGCAACGTGTATTCGATCCCCACGGCAACACTGGCGACGACCACGCCGACCGCCACCCCCCAGATCCAACCGTTCTCCTCAGCACTCGAAAACAGGGCAAGACCAAGCACGATGCAGAGAACGACGAGCGTCGCACGGAGCAC
>VBOF01000227.1 GCA_005877855.1 Nitrospirota bacterium
TCAGGATGAACCGGGGCGCGTCGGGCCGCTCCCACTCTTCCGCATTGGCCGTCTCAAGGTAGCCCTTGGTGTGGCTCCCCCAGACGCCCAGCAACGGATACATGGGGATGACCGACATCTCGTAGAAGAAATACAGGAAGAAGAGGTCCAGCGACACGTAGACCCCGATGGTCGCGCCGGCGAGGATCAGCAGGAACGCGTAGAACTCCTTGGTGCGGTCCTTGATGTGCCAGGAGATGAACACGCCGGCAAACAGGAGGATCGAGGAGGCGAGCACCATCGGCACGCCGATCCCGTCCACGCCCACATAGAACTGGATCCCGAGCTGCTCCGACCAGACGTACTTCTGCTGGAACTGATACCCGCCCTGCTGCCAGTCGAAAGCGAAGAGCAGGTAGAACGACGCGAAAAACGAAATGCCGGAGAAGAGGGCCGCCAACTGGCGGACCCGTAAGGGCTGGCGGTTCGAAACCCACGGGGTCGCCAGCATGGCGGCCCCATGAACGGGGCGAACAGGATGACGCTCAGCAGGTAGCTCTCGCTCATGGTCTTTTAACGGCCTGCACGACCGATCCTTGCTCCACTCTCTCCACCAGCTTTTGCACGGACCCGTTGATCATGTTCAGGAACGGCGCGGGGTAGAGGCCGATCCACAGCACCATCACGCTCAGCGCTGCGGCGATGCCCCACTCGCGCGGCTGCAGGTCGCGCATGGGCTTCTGGAGCCCCGGCGCGGCCGGGCCGAAGAAGGCTCGCTCGTAGTACCAGAGGAAATAGGCCGCGCCCAAGATCACTCCCAGGACGCCGACGGCCGCCAGCGCCCAATGGGCGCGGAACGCGCCGAGCAGGATGAGGAACTCTCCGACAAACCCGTTGGTGCCCGGCAGCCCGATGAAGGCCAGCCCCAAGAACAACATGAACGTCGCCAGGAGCGGCAGGTGACGGGCGAGGCCGCCGTAGGCCGACAGGTCCGCCGAGCCGGTGCGCGAGATGAGGAACCCGGTTATGAAGAACAACCCGGTCGTCGAAAACCCCAGGTTGATCATCTGCAGCAAGCCCCCCTGGAGCCCCTGAAAGTTCAGCGCGAAGAGCCCCAGCATGACGAAGCCCAGGTGGCAGATGCTGGCGTACGCGAGCAGCCGGCGAAAGTCGGATTGGACCAGCGCGATGAACGCCCCGTAGAGGATCCCGGCCAGACCTAGCCCCGCCATCAGCCAGAGCCACCGGACGGACGCTTCCGGCAGCAGCGGAATGACGAACCGGAGGAACCCGTAGGTCCCCAGCTTGACGCCGCCCAGGACCACGCTCATCACGATCGGGCCCTCGACAAGGGCCGTGGGCAGCCAGGTGTGGAAGGGAAAGATCGGCGCCTTGAAGGCGAACCCGAAGAACATCAGGAAGAAGATCAGCGCCTGCTTCGCTGGCGGCACCGGCACGGTCAGGAGGTCGAGAAAATCGAAGCTGTAGAGCGGTTCCGTGCGGGATGCCACCGCCGCTTCGTGGAAGTTCAGGTTGAGGAGTACGATCCCGACCAGCATGAGCACCGAGCCCGAGAGCGTGTAGAGGATATACTTCAGCGCGGCGTACTGGCGTTGCGCCCCGGGCCCCCAGAGCTTGATCAGGAAGTAGCTCGGCAACAGCATTAGCTCCCAGAAGACGAAGAACAGGATCAGGTCCAGGGAGGCGAAGACGCCCACCATCGTGCCCTCCAGCCCGAGCAGCGACATCAGGTAAGGCTTGAGCAAGTGCCGCTCGGTGTCCCAGGAATAGACCATGATGAGCACGGTGAGGAACGCCGTGAGCGGGATGAACAGCACGCTGATGCCATCCACGCCCAGGTGGTAGCCGACGCCGATGGCCGGGATCCAGGACGTCCGCTCGGCGAATTGGACCTGGGCGCTGTTCGGGGTGAAGTTCCCCATGAGCAGGACCGCGATGAAGAGTTCCAGGCCGGCGACCGCCATGGCGGATTTGCGGATGAGGTCTTCGTCCTTCTGGAACAACCAGAGCACTGCCGCGCCGACGAGCGGCAGGAACGTCAGGACGGTCAGGATGGGGAAGCCGATCTGCTGGTCAGCCGCGATCTCGTTCAGGATCATGAGGCGCCTCCCCACCAGAGGAACAGCATGATCAGATTGACCAGGACGACGAGCCCGGTGACGAGGATGGCTGCGTAGTGGTGCACCAGTCCGGTCTGCAACTGGCGCAGGATCCGCGCGCCGACGTGGTTCGCATACCCCATGACGTTGATGAGCCCGTAGATCACGTACTTCTCGAACCACGTCGAGCCGGCGGCGTTCAAGTCGGTGACCTGTTCCACAGCGACCACGGCCCGGTCCACGACAACGGTATCCATCCGGTCCAGGAGCCGTCCAGCGCCTTTGCTCGGCTCCACGGCGAGCCGGTCGTAGAGCTCGTCCACCCAGTACTTGTTCCACAGCAGGGCGTAGGCTCCCTTCAGTCTGTTCGCGAGCAGGTCGGGCTGTTCCGGTTTCACGTAATAGAAGTAGTGGGCGGTGAACCAGCCCGCGAGCCCGATGACCGTGGTCACCGCCATCAGGACATATGGCAGTAGGTGGCCCCCTCTGTGGCCGCCGGTCTCCGCCGCCGCGGTGGAGACCACCGGGCCCAGGAACCGATGGAAGGCGCCGTTCTCCAGCCCGCCGGGGAACACGCCGATCAGGCCGCCCAGCGCAGACAGGGCCGCCAGGAGCAGGAGCGGACCGAGCATCCACCAGGATGGCTCATGGAGATGGTGGGCGGTCTCGTGATCCACCCGCGACTGGCCGTAGAACGCCACGTAGAGCAACCGCGACATGTAGAAGGCCGTGCAGAACGCCGCCGCCGAGCCCAGCGCCCACAGGACGTAGCGGCCATGCATGAAGGCATGGCCGAGGATTTCGTCTTTGCTCCACCAGCCGGACAGGAACGGGAACCCCGCGATGGCGGCCGTGCCGATCAGGAACACCCAGTGCGTGACCGGGACCTTGTTCCACAGCCCGCCCATCTTGCGGATGTCCTGCTCACCCGCCAGCGCGTGGATCACCGAGCCCGCCGAGAGGAAGAGCAGCGCCTTGAAGAAGGCGTGGGTGACGAGGTGGAAGATCGCCGCCGCGTATGCCCCCACCCCGCACGCCAGGAACATGAAGCCGAGCTGCGAGACGGTGGAATAGGCCAGCACCCGCTTGATGTCGGTCTGCACCAGGCCGATGGTCGCCGCAAAGAGCGCCGTCGCTCCGCCGATCACCCCGACCAGCAGCAGCGCGTTCGGCGTGAGGTCGTAGAGCGCGTGGTTGCGGACGACCATGTAGACGCCCGCGGTCACCATCGTGGCGGCGTGGATCAGCGCGCTGACCGGCGTCGGGCCTTCCATCGCGTCCGGCAGCCAGGTGTAGAGCGGGAGCTGGGCCGACTTACCCACGGCCCCGATCAGCAGGCACACGGCGATCGCAAAGGCGGTTGTGGAATTGAGCGTGCCCGCCGTGGCGAAGACCTCGATGTAGTCCAGCGTCCCGAAGTGGGCGAACACGAGGAAGATCGCGATCAGGAAGCCCGCGTCGCCGATGCGGTTCACCACGAAGGCCTTGGTGGCCGCCTTGGCCGCCGACACCCGGTCGTAGTAGTAGCCAATAAGCAGGTAGGAGCAGAGCCCCACGCCCTCCCATCCGATGAAGAGCACCGCGTAGTTGTTGCCCATCACCAAGAGGAGCATCGAGACCATGAAGAGGTTCATGTAGGCGAAGAAGCGCGTGAACCCTTCCTCGCCGTGCATGTAGCCGACCGAAT
>VBOF01000228.1 GCA_005877855.1 Nitrospirota bacterium
ACCCGGACATCGCGGGCCGATACGGCATTATGAGCATTCCCACCCTGCTCTTCTTCAAGGGCGGCCAGCCGATCGAAAAGGTCATCGGGGCCGTGCCGAAACGGGTCCTGAAGGAGGCAATAGACAAACTCCTCACACCCGCCGTCTAACCTGTGTGCTGACAGAACTCCGCATCCGCAATTTCGCCATCATCGAGGCGATCGAGTTGGAGTTTGCGGACGGGTTCACGGTCTTCACCGGCGAAACGGGCGCCGGGAAATCCATCCTCGTGGATGCGGTGGATCTCCTGGTAGGGGGGCGCGCCTCGGCCGATCTGATCCGGTCGGGGGCTGAAGAAGCCGAAGTCTCGGGGGTCTTCACCCTGGCGGCTGGGAGCCCGGTGGCGCGGCTGCTCCAGGAGCAGGATCTCCTGGAGCGCGGAGAGAGCGAGCTGATTCTCCGGCGCATCCTGTCGCGCGCGGGACGGCACCGTGTCCATGTCAACGGGCGGCCGGCTCCGCTTACCATCCTTCAGTCCCTCCGTGGGCTGCTGGTGGACATTCACGGCCAGCACGACCTTCAATCCCTCTTCAAACCGGCGGTGCAACTGGACCTGCTCGACGCGTTCGGCGGGCTTGGCGACACACGTGCGGCCTACGAGGCGGCGTTCGCGCAGTGGCGGGACCTCGAAGCGTGCCTGACCGAGCGCCGGGGCGTCCTGGCGGAGCGGCAGGCGCGTGAGGACCTGCTGCGCTATCAGGTCGAGGAGATCACCGGTGCGAATCTCCGGCCTGGCGAGGATCGGGAGCTGGAGCGCGAGCGGTTGCTCCTGTCACAAGGCAGACGGCTCGCCGAACTGGTGCAGACCACGTATGGGCCGCTCTACGAAGAGGAACCCTCGATTCTGCAAGGTCTGAGTGCACTGACCGGTTCCCTGAAGGAATTGGCCGCCATCGATGCTGAACTGGTGGAAGACCGTGACCGGTTCGCGGAAGCGTTGGCGCAGTTGACGGATTTGGCCCAGCGCTTGCGCGCCTACCGGGATCGGCTGGAATTCGATCCCGACAGGCTGGAGAAGGTGGAGGAGCGGCTGGACCTTCTCCGCCGGCTCGTCAAGAAATACGGGGGTTCGCTCGAAGAGGTCATCCGGCGCGGCGGGCAGGTGCGGCAGGAGCTGCGCGAGATGGAGACCGGCGAGGCGGACCTGAAGGAGCTTGCCTCTCAGGTGGCCGATGCGCATGGCAAGGTTGTGAAGCAGGCGCAGGCTCTGTCCCGCAAGCGAACGAAGACGGCGGGCGAGTTGGAGAAGCGGTTGGAGCATGAGCTGAAGGACTTGCGGATGGACCATGCCCGGGTCCGCATCGCGGTCGCGCAGGAGCAGGGTCCGGAAGGGCCGAAGCTGACGTCGACTGGGAGCGATCGCGCGGAGTTCCTGTTCTCCTCCAACCTGGGCGAAAGCCCCCAGTCGCTGGCCCGGATCGCGTCGGGCGGGGAACTGTCGCGGGTGATGCTGGCGATGAAGACGGTCCTGGCTGAGCAGGATCGCGTGCCGGTCCTGGTCTTCGACGAGGTGGATGCGGGCATCGGCGGCGCCGTCTCCGAGGTGGTGGGGAAGCGGCTGCGGCATCTGAGCCAGCACGGGCACCAAGTCTTCTGCATCACGCACCTCGCGCCCATCGCAGCGCAGGCGCAGCGGCACTTCGCGGTCACCAAGGGAGCGAAGGACGGGCGCACGGTGACGCAGGTGGCGTTGCTGGACAAGGCGAGCCGGGTGGCGGAGGTGGCGCGCATGCTCGGCGGCGAGAGGATCACGCCCACGATCCGCGACACCGCCGCCGAGATGCTCAAGCAAAAATAGGAAAACCTGGTGCGAGTCCTGCCGCCAGCACGCTGTCCCAAGGGACGCACGCTGTTTCCTCTAGCTCCTTGCGCCGAATAGGAGTAATCTTCTTTCCTGGCGCCTGCAAAAGGAGCTTCCATGACCGACTTCTGGGATAGGTACGGCAAACCGATTCCGATCTTGCAGTGGCTCGTTGTGATCGTGCTGTCCGCTCACGTGCTCGTCAGTAGCGGGTCCTCTCTCACACCTGGCCAAGCAGAGGCATTTGTGCTGGCCTTAGTGGGAGGCAACCTGGCTCTTCTCTTTGGACTGCCCAGAATCATCTCTTGGGGTGTCATCTCGACCATCCTCGTCATCATTGACTCCCTGCTTGTACCGACCGCCCTCTATGTGACCGGGATCAATGACACCGGCCTCTATGTGGTGTACTTCGGAATTATCATGATCGCGGGGGCCTCGGGCAATCTCAAACGGGCGGTGCTGCTCGCATCCGTGACGTGCGTCGCGTATGGGGCATTCGAATTCGGAAGTTACATGCTGTTCCAAACGCAGGGAACTGAACAGCTGGGCACGATCCTGCTGCGTGTGCCGTTTTTTCTGGCGATGACGGCGTATTATGGGGCTATGGGGGAGTTTGCTCAGAAAGAACGCAGAGCAAGGGAGACCCACGAGCGGTATGCCCAAGAGATCCGGAGAATATTCTCTAGTTATGTGAGCCCCCGGATCGTCGAAGAATTGATCAAGGACCCCGGCAAGGCGACGCTGGGGGGTCAGCGCAAAGAACTCGCCATGCTGTTCGCGGACCTGGTGGGATTCACAAGCTTTAGCGAGACGCATTCGCCCGAGGAGGTGGTAGCTCAACTCAACGAATACCTTTCGGCGATGACTGAGGTGGTCTTCCAGTGGGATGGCACCATTGATAAGTTTGTCGGTGATTCGATCATCGTCTACTGGGGCGCCCCGCTCGACCAGCCTAACCATGATGAGCTAGCGGTCAAATGCGCTCTTCACATGCAGAAGCGGCTAGCGGAGTTGCAGGAGAAGTGGAAAGCCGAGGGGCGGGTTCCCTTCAGGGCTGGGATCGGAATCCATACCGGCGAGGTGGTCGTCGGCAATATCGGTGCTGAAGGCAAGAGAATGGACTATACGATGATCGGGGACCATGTGAACCTCGCGTCCCGCCTCCAGGATCTGACCCGCCAGTTGGGGTTTTCCATCGTAGTCAGCGAGGAGACTGCCGCGCGGACGAAGGATCTAATCGGGAAAGAGGGTAGTGCTGACAACCGTGGAGGACGTCTCGGTCATGTGAGCTTGCGCAAGTTGCCGCCAGTCAAGGTCAAGGGGAAGGTCCAGCCGGTGGTCGTCTATGCGCTCGAATCGTTGGAGTCGGGTGCCACCTCGATCGTGGACGCATAGACAAAAAAGCCAGTCCTTCTTAATTCCTCCCTGCGGCCTTCACAAATCTTGTCGCTTCTCTTGACGGATTGATGTATGCTTCCGCCAGTGCCGCAAGGGCGGAGGCGGAACATGAAGCCTCGTAAGCCTAAGACCACGCCCAGATCCAAGCGTCCCACCGCCAGGAAGGGTCCTGTCCCGGCCGCCAGCAACGCAAAGGCCCAAGATTCTGCCCTCTACAAACGGATCGCCCAGCGGGCCTTCGAACTCTACGAGCAACGCGGGCGCCAAGCTGGCTATGAGTTGGAGGACTGGCTTCAGGCTGAGCGTGAGGTCCGCTCCACCGCCGCCAAGATGCCCAAGCAGAAGTAACCCCACGATTCCCCTCTCCCCACCGAGGGAGAGGGCTAGGGTGAGGGGGATTCGCGGGTCCTGTCGCCGAGCAGCCCGGACGTGCTCGCGCTCCGCGAAGCGAAGCAAGTCGCGCTGCGCTCCGCCCGGGCGCCCGCTCGTCGCCACCCGCTCGCTATCTTCGAGCCCCTCATGTTCGAAACCTTCCTCAACCCACTAAGCAGAGTCGCGTAGACTATCCGAGACGTTCTCTGTATGCTCCGAATACGATCGAAAAGAACGAGGGAGGAGAATACCGCGCATGAAATGCCCGCATTGTCTTGAGAATTTTCACGACCAATGGCAGTCTAATTATTTTGGCATAGACGCAAATTATGCTTGGACGCTTGCTTACACAACCTGCCCAGCCTGCGGTGCCGAAGGAATATGCCCAAGATTACAAAGAGGCGTGCCTCGTTATTGCTGATAGTTCTAAAGCAAGCGCAGCGTTGAGTCGTCGCTGTCTTCAAAACCTCTTTCGTGGAGTGGCAAAGGTTAAGCCGTCCGATCTCAATAAGGAAATCGACGAGATTTTAAGTTCGAAACAACTTCCGACACATTTGGCAGAAGCGGTCGATGCCATTAGACACGTTGGGAATTTTGCCGCTCATCCGGTTAAGAGTACGAACACCGGCGCAGTCATTGATGTAGAAGCTGGAGAAGCTGAATGGCTACTTGATGTGCTGGAAGGGCTTTTTGATTTCTATTTCGTCCAACCTGCACTGCTTCAAAAGAAGAAGACCGCTCTCAACAAGAAACTTCAAGATGCTGGCAAACCCCCAATGAAATAGTACTGAAATGGAAAGCGCGTCAGTCACCTTTCGACTAGATGACATTGGCATGGAACAAACGCAAAGGGATGTGTGATTGATACAAGCTAGTTCGGTGGGTAAAGAGACAGGCTCCGTTTCTCGTTTTTACTTCTTGGCTAGCTCTTCAAGCACGGCGCGCATCTTCTTGAGCTCGTCGCCGTAGCGGGTCCAGTCCTGGTCACGGAGGGCGGCCTGGGCTCGGTTGAAGTGCTCCAGCGCCTGTTTGGCGAGAGCGGATGGTGGTTGTGCTGCGACGGT
>VBOF01000229.1 GCA_005877855.1 Nitrospirota bacterium
CAGACGGTTTGCGAAAAGCCCCATGACGACAGCGTCGTGGGGTTTTTTGTTGGGAGGACCGGGAGGATGCCAACATGAATGACAATATCAGGCGGTCGGGCGAGGGCGCGCAAGAAGCCTTGGTGCGGGTGAACCAGGCTTTCGAAGAGTATTTGAACGAACTCAAGAAAAAAGGGAGTGATCCCTCCGAAATTCTCCAGCTGGCCAAGAGCGCCGATGCCTTGAAGGACAGCGGGCATATTTACTTGTCCTGGGCGCGCCATTATGCAGGAATGGGAGGCGATGAGGATTCGACCGAGGACATCGACGAAGACGAAGGACGGATTGGAGGATTCTAAGGACGAAAGGAATTGATCGAGACGGTGTGGATTGTTTACTATAGTCGAGCACGTTCCCCGGTAGCTCAGTTGGTAGAGCGATCGGCTGTTAACCGATTGGTCGCAGGTTCGAGTCCTGCCCGGGGAGCCAACCTACCTCGGAGTCCTAACCCAACACTGCCAGCACGCAGATTCCCAGCACGATCCGGTAATAGGCGAAGGGTTTGAAGGTGTGCTGTTTGATATAGCTGAGGAACGCGGCCACGGTCAGGAGCCCGGTGAGAAAAGCCACCGCGAGACCGAGCGGGAACAGCAGCGGATCCTCCTGGAAGAGCAGCGCACGGGACTTGACGATCTTATACCCAGTCGCGGCGATCATCGTCGGGAGAGCCAGCAGGAAAGAGAACTCCGTGGCGGTCCTCCGGTCCATCCCGACCAGCATGCCACCCATGATGGTCGCTGCGGAGCGCGACACCCCTGGAAATAACGAAAAGCATTGAGCCACGCCAACCCACCAGGCTGATCGAAGGCCGACCTCTTCCACCCCGGTGATTGGGAATGCTGTGACCGTATACTCGATGACCAGCATCACGACACCTCCGACCACGAGCGCGCCCGCCACAGTGACGGGTCCGAACAGATGAGCCTCGATCCAGCTGTGGGTCGCCAATCCGACGATGGCCGCGGGCAAGAAGGCGACTCCGAGCCCCAACCCGGTCTGCCTGCTGGTGGGGTCTGAGGGAAACTGCTGGAGCAGACCCCAAAGCCGCCGTCGGAAATAGACCACGACTGACAGAATGGCGCCGAGCTGAATCGCGATCTCGAAACTGACGGCATGGGCGCCTGTGAACCCAAGGGCGTGTCCGACCAGGATAAGATGACCGGTGGAGGAAATCGGCAAGAACTCGGTTAAGCCTTCAACCGCGCCCAAGATGATGGCCGTCCACAGGGTCATACAGGCGACAGCATCATCGGAGAGGGGCAGAACAATGTCAAGGGTCAGGGTTGATAACGTATTCAGGCAGTTGACAAAACAGGAGGTTTCGACTACATCTTGACCAACGGTCATCCTGGATCTGCCGGAACGAGCGCGGGTGACGTGGGGGAGTGCATGAAGGATCAGATTGTGAGGGGGCTCCTAGTGCTTGTGCTGGTGGGATTGCCAGGATGTGTGGGCCAGGGCGCGTATGAGCAGACCCGGAAAGACCTTCAGTCTACGAAGAGTGATCTCGACCGGCTTCGCGGCCAGAATGAGGCTCTCAACAAGCAGGTCATCGGCCTGAAAGAGTCCAATGCCAAGCTCAAAGAAGAATTAGACAAAGCCAACGCGCAGCTTGCGTCGTTGAAGGAGGAAGCTGGCAAGGAACGTCAGGCGGCCGACAATAAGGTGAAGGACCTGGACCGGCAGGTCAAGGAATTGACGAAAGCCAAGAAGGACTTGGCGCAGGAGCTCGAGGTCCAGAAGCAACGGTATGAAGACTCATTGAAGACGATCAAACGGCAGGCGAAAGAACTGAAGGAACGTGAAAAGTCGGCGTTGATCGAGCCTCCCACGCCGCAACCAAAGCCCGCTCCGCCTCCCGCCGACACGATGAGACCCCCTGAGGCTCCTTCGCCGGCTCCGAGTGTGGCCCCGCCATCTCTTCCGGCGATGTCTGATGTGTCCTCCAATCAGGAGGGAAGGGAGCCGGCGAACCTCGTGGACATCAACAAGGCCACCCATGCTGACCTGACCTTGGCCCTGGGCTTGGCCAAGGAGGATTCGGACAAGGTGGTCAAAAACCGCCCGTACAAGACGATCGAAGAGCTTATCACGAAAGCCGGGATTGCCAAGGTGACGGTCGATAAGATTCGGGAAAAGGTCACCGCCAGCCCGTAGAAATCGCGACCAGTCACGCTCTCAGGAGTTTTCCCTTCCTCGATTCCCGTCTTCACCGGATTGCGAAGCCGTCCTCACTCCCCTAGGTTCTTGAGCTTAAACGTCATCGGGAAAGAGCGTTCTCATGATGAAGCCCTGGATCAACCCTTCGCTGCTTGCCATCGTGGGCGAGGGTCTGTTCTCTCGCCTCAGCTTCGGCCTGGTCAGCTTCGCCTTACCTCTCTACGCTCGGCATCTGGGGCTCAGTCTCAGCGAGGTTGGCATTCTGGTCGCTCTCAACAGAGCCGTGGCCTTGGCCTTGAAGCCATTGATGGGTTGGGTGGCCGACCGCTTCGGCCTGAAACGCACCTTAGTGGCCGCGATCAGCCTGCGCAGCCTCGTCTCGCTGTTCTTCGGATTCGCCAGTGCGCCGTGGGAGCTCTTCGCAATTCGGAGTGCGCATGGCTTGTCCATTTCCCTGCGCGATCCTTCCGTAAACGCTTTGATTGCCGAACATGGTGGAGAGAAATCTGTGGCTTCCGCCTTCGCCTGGTACCAAACGGCCAGGACCGTCGCGGGCTCGGTGAGCGTGGCCTTCGCGGGCATTCTCCTGACGGTCACTGCTTCCAATTACCCGCTGGTCTTCTTCGTGGCCTTCGTGCTTTCGGTTCTGCCTCTACTGGTGGTCACCCGTTATGTGAAGGAGCAGACCGACGCAAGCCACGCCCTTGGCAACTCGGGATCATCCTCCCAGCCTCTGGTGCTGGGCAATGCAGTCGAGACTCCGGCAAGCGCGGTGCAAGACAGGCCGAAGATATTGCCCGTCGTCGGGCTGGGATTCTTGATCGCCGGTACCGCCGACATGCTCCATGGCCTGTTCCCCGTCCTGGCCACCGAATATGCGGGTTTGAGCGAGGCCCAAGCCGGTATCGTCTATGCGGTTTCGACGCTCGTCACCATCTTCTCCGGTCCTATCTTCGGCTGGCTCTCCGACAACGTCAGTCGAAAATTGGTGCTGATGGTGCGGGGAGTCGCCAATATACTCTCATCCCTTCTCTATGTGGTCGCTCCCACTTTCGTCGGGGTCGTGGTAGCGAAGACGGTCGATGACATGGGTAAGGCCGCCTTCCGCCCCGCCTGGGGTGCGCTGATGGCTCAAATCTCCAGTTTCGACAAGCGCAACCGCGCGCGCACCATGAGCTGGATGAGCATGGGAGAGGACGCGGGGGCAGTAGTTGCCCCCGTGCTGGCCGGATTTTTGTGGAGCACAGGGGGCATTACAGTCCTGATGGGAGCTCGGATCCTGCTCGCCATCGTGACCGAATTGTACGCTGTGTCAATCTCCCGCTCGGCAGAACCGGGCAAGCTAAGACCTGACCCTCTTGCGAGAGAAGACAAGGTCCTGTCTGCCGAAGAGGAATGAGTCCTGACTGGCCCCATAAGCGCCTGAATTCGCGTGATTTCAAGAGTTAGTCCTCAAGGATTCGCCTGATACGACTGTCACGGACTTGCAAGCAAACAGTGTGCCACAAGTATTCCCTCTCGCAGTTTTGCGGTCCTTAATCACCCTCTCATAAAAATTATCAATTAAGTACTATATCCTTGGTTTACCATTCCGCGATTCGGGTATTCACGTGATTGCGATGCCAGCCTCGTTAGTTCTTAATTGCCATTTGATTAGGATTACACTCGCGTTTCACCATGGTTACATGGGGGCAGACACCCTCTTGCCCACAGGCGATGAGATCGAGGAGCTTGTCTGCGTGATCTGGGGGGGAAGATCCGCCCCGCGTCATCGCGTGTAAAGGAGGGAATCCTATGCGTCGGCCGACCAGCATTGCCCCGCCGAAAGGAAAGCTGGGCGTGCTCACGCCTGGCCTGGGCGCCGTGAGCACCACATTTATGGCCGGGGTGGAACTCGTCCGCACGGGCGCGGCGCTGCCGATCGGCTCCGTGACCCAGCTCGCCACCATTCGCCTGGGTCCGCGTACCGAGCGCCGCACGCCGCTGATCCGGGAGTTCGTCCCGCTCGAGACCCTGGACAACCTCGTCTTCGGCGGCTGGGACATCTTTCCCGACAGCGCGTACGAAGCGGCCTGCAAGGCCGG
>VBOF01000230.1 GCA_005877855.1 Nitrospirota bacterium
TTCCGTTAATGCATGGTCGGTGATAGAGAACGCGCCCTGCTGTATGAGGGCGCGCATCACTTCGATCTTGATTCTTTGGGGCATGCCGATCTAATCTCTCGTTCGGCCTCTGGAGCTTTAGACACCGTGAGCAGGAAAAGGTGACAGGCACTTTTGGTCGACGCGCCTTCCTCTACGAAGGCGAGCTGGGCAGCCTGTAGCCTCGAGGATACCGTTCCATGAACGTTGAGCAGTTACAAACGATGGTCGGTGCTCTGATTAAATTGCTACCCGAACCGGAACATCTAAACGCTAAAGGAAAGTCCGTGCCACTGCGTTCGAATGAGTGGCGTATCGAGAGTGTTGGCTATAAATTCGTTGTGCTTAAGAATGAGCAAACGGGCCATTCTCTAACCCTGGGCGAATCGAACATCCGCAGGTTTGAGCGCAAAATAATGACAGTTTGTTTTAAGCTTGTCCTCAAAACAAAGAATACGGTCATCATGGGCATCTGATCGCAACCTTAATTCCAAGGGGGCGAAAACGAGGACAGGCACCTTTTCGTGGCGAGATTGCTTCGCTGCGCTCGCAATGACAATGACGTCTGAAAAGGAGCCAGTCCCCGTTTACGAAGGCGAGTTGGGGAGCCTATAGCGCATGGCCGAAGTCGAACTGCCCAAACACGAGGAACTCGAAGAACTGAGAGGCAAGGCGTTTACCAAACGCGTGGCGCTCACGACGGCGCTGTACGCGGTGGTGCTGGCCATTGCATCCCTGGGAGGCACCAACGCCATGAAGCACATGCTCATGGCCCAGCAACAGGCGTCTGACCAATGGTCGTTCTATCAGGCCAAGGTGATCCGGGAGCACCAGTATCGCATCCAGAAGTTACGCCTGGAGGCGGACCTGGCGGAACGCGGCCACACCATGAAACCCGAGGCACGGCACAAATTCGAGGAGTTGCAGGCGAAGCTCGCAGACGAGGAGAAGCGGTACAACACCGAGAAGAAGGAGATTGAGCAGGAAGCCAAAAAGCTGGAGCAGGATCGGGACCTCTACCGGACCAAGGACCCGTACTTCGACTATGCGGAAGTGCTCTTGCAGATCGCCATTGTGATGGCATCCATTGCCATTCTGGCGACCTCACGCCCGCTGTTCTTTTTCAGCCTCGGCCTGGCCGGCCTGGGAGCTTTCCTCACCCTCAATGGTTTCATGCTGTTCTTGAAGATTCCCTTTCTGCAGGGCGGGCACTAAGCTTGACAGGTCTTGGAAATGGGAGGACGCCTCGATGGCGACATACACGGTCCGGCCCGGTGATACGCTCGGCAAGATCGCCAAGAAGTTTTACGGAGATGCCCGTCGCTTTACCCTGATCGTCTCCGCCAATTCGATCGTCAATCCTGATAAGCTCACAGTCGGAAAGGACCTGCTCATCCCCGACGTTCCGGCAGTCGTCGGTGGAGAGCCCGCACCCGCTGAGACGCCCGCGCCTCCAGTCACCGGGGCTCTGGCTGCTCCCAGCCCGACGGCCAAGCTGAACGAGCAACGCCTGGCCCAGGTTCATACTATCCTGGCTATTCGTGGCCGCTGCATGATTGAGCTATGCGCCTACGCAGGAATCGCAAGAAGTATATCGTGACCAAGGCCAAAGGTGGGCAGAGCTATCACAACTTCGGTCTGGCTTTTGATATCGTGGTTCTTGACTCGCTGGGCAAAGCCGATTGGGACACGAACCACCCGGGCTGGAAAAAAGCGGGCGATCTCGGCAAATCGGTCGGACTCGAATGGGGCGGCGACTGGAAAAGCTTTAAGGACCTGCCCCATTTTCAGTACACGGGCGGCCTGACGCTGGAAGAGTGTCGCGAGCTGTTTCCTTCCGGGCTGGAAGCAATTTGGGCGAAGGTGGCTTAAGGGGATAGATAGAGGTAGTAGAGGGTGAGAGAGGAGGAGCCATGATCCCGATCCGTGATACGATTCCCAGTCGCGGTTGGAACGGACGCGGTCGCCGGAGAAGGCGGCCGAGTTGGCTGATCTGCTGGCCACCGGGACCTGGACCCACGACTATCCGATCACCTACGACAAGGCCCAGCGGCTGGGGCTGCCCGTGCGTGCCGACATGCCGGCCGAGATTATGGAGCTCATGGGCCTGTTCCCGCAACCGATGCGCCGGCAGCCGGCGGTGGAGTATCTGCCCGAACGGCGCAGCATCGGAGGAACCAAAAAGGGACAGGCACCTTGACACCTGCGCGTTTCTCTTCCCTCTTTTCCTGTGGGTGTTGACTCCTTCCCTCTCAATAAGTAGCCTGAACGAACGAACTAAATCACGGAAGGTCTCAGAACCATCAGAGACGTTGCCAGGGGGGAGGCTATGGAGAAAACGCAAGTGCTCCAGTTGAAGGTTGCGCAGGCCGTCCAACAGGATGTCGGCAAGGGCTTGATCAGAATAGGCACGAAACACGGTCAAGCCCTTCACCTCGGCCAAGGCGACCTGGTGGAACTGCAAGGCGCCCGGCTGACGGCGGCCATTCCCGTCCCAGGCTATGCCGAAGACGAGGCATTGGATATCGTTCGCCTTGACGGACTGGTCCGTGGGAACGCGGGGGTAGGCCTCGGGGATCCGGTCAAGGTCAAGAAGGCAGCCTGGAAAGAGGCCAAAAAGGTCACCCTGGCGCCGGCCAAGGCGGGATTTCGGATTGCCGGCTCCGGGGAGGGCTTGAAGCCAACCTTACTCTTCCGCCCCTTGGTGCAAGGGGACCTTGTCTCGACCACCGTGTTCAATCGTCCTCAGGAGACCTTCCCCTCAGAACAGTTTTCGGAGGAATTCTTCCGCGGCTTCTTCGAGTCCCCGGCGTTCGGCCTGATGGAAATCCGGCTTGTGGTAACCGCCACCGTCCCAGCCGGCATCGTTCGCGTGACGGAAGGCACCCAGATCCAGTTGGCCTCCGAGTACCAGGAGGCGACAGACCGACAGTTCCACCACGTCACCTACGACGACCTGGGCGGCATGAAGGAGGCCGTGCAGAAAGTGCGCGAGATGATTGAGTTGCCTCTGAAGCACCCGGAGCTGTTCGACCGACTGGGCATCGATGCCCCGAAGGGCGTCCTGTTGCACGGACCACCGGGAACTGGGAAGACCCTGATGGTCAAAGCCGTGGCGCAGGAAGCACAAGCCTACTTCACCGCGATCAACGGCCCGGAAATCATGGGCAAGATGTACGGCGAATCGGAACAACGCCTGCGGGAAATCTTTGACGAGGCCGAAAAGAACGCGCCGGCCATCGTCTTCATCGATGAGCTGGACTCCATCGCTCCGAAACGGGCGGAAGTCACAGGAGAGGTCGAACGCCGGATCGTCGCCCAGCTTCTGACTCTGATGGACGGGCTCAAGAGCCGGCGGCATGTCATCGTCATCGGCGCCACCAACATGGTTGAGGCGATCGACCCCGCCTTGCGGCGCCCGGGGCGCTTTGACCGGGAGATCGAGCTTCGCATCCCGGACCAGAGCGGACGCCTGGAGATTCTGCAAATCCACACCCGCGGCATGCCGTTGAGCAAAGATGTGGTGCTTGAGAAACTCGCCGCCCTGACGCTCGGCTATACCGGATCGGACCTGGCCGCGCTGGCTAGGGAGGCTGCCCTGGCCACCCTGCGACGCGTGATGCCGATCTGGAACCTGCCGGACAAGAGCATCCCGCCAGAAGTTCTCGAAAAACTCACCGTCAATCGAGAGGATTTCGAGCAGGCGTTGAAGGAGGTCCAACCATCCGCGCTTCGGGAGATCGTGGTGGAAATACCGACGGTCCGGTGGGAGGACGTCGGCGGAATCAAGGAAGTCAGGCTGACGCTGCATGAAATGGTCGAGATCCCCTTGAAAAAGCCGGAAACTTTCCGGCGGCTGGGCATTCGTCCGCCGAAAGGCCTGCTCCTTTATGGTGCGCCAGGGACCGGAAAGACCCTGGTCGCGAAGGCTGTCGCCAACCAGGCCGGAGCCAACTTCTTGGTCGCCAAGGGCAGCTCCTTGCTGTCCAAATGGTACGGAGAATCAGAGAAGAAGATCGCCGAGTTTTTCCGCCGCGCACGACAGGTGGCCCCGGCCGTCCTGTTCTTCGACGAGTTGGATTCTCTGGCGCCGATCAGGGGTCGCGCGCTTGGCGAACCGCAGGTCACGGAGCGCGTGGTGAACCAACTCCTGGCCGAGATGGACGGCCTCGAGGAGCTACAGGGGGTGTTCGTCCTGGGGGCCACGAACCGTCTGGATATGATCGAGCCGGCCCTGCTTCGGCCCGGGCGGTTCGACCAGATCGTGTACGTGCCCGTCCCGGACCAGGAGGCCCGGCTCGAAATCTTCCGCGCACACACCAAGGGGATGGCGCTCGACCCGAGCGTCTCGATTGAACGCCTGGCTGAGTTAGCCATACGGTTTACCGGAGCTGACATCGCTGGGGTGTGCCTGAAGGCGGGTCTCTACGCCTTGCGCGAGAACCTGTCGGCTCAGACGGTCACGGTGGAGCACTTCCTACGCGCGATCAAAGACACGATTCCCTCGGTGACTGAGGAGGCGGAGCAGGAGTACCAGAAGCTGGCGCAGACGTTCAAACAAGACAGCCACCGGATCGGATTTCGCAAGTGATCTTGCGCCCGCGGTCCTCGTCTCTGCCATCGATTCTGGTTGGGAGGCCGGCTGAACCCAGAAAAATGACCCCCAAAATGGGGACAGGCACCTTTTCCTGAGCAAAACTGAAAAGGAGCCACCTATGAAAACGGCTGTCAAGGAGGCAGTTGTTCCGTCGCGTCCGGCCCCTGCGAGTCTCAATGGACTATCAGTCAGCCACCTATGCGTGCTCAATGGCACAGGATGAAATGGGACACCGGTCGCGCAATCAGTCCCGGAGGCCTGGCTCGCCCTCGCCGGACTAGCCGGCCATGGCTCCCAGGCGCTGACCGGTGCTCCCCTGTTCGATCGGGCGAAACGCTTCCTGGTGCTTCAGCATCGCGTAGATCGTCTTCAGCATGGCCCGAGCCACCGCCGTGCGCCCCGCATTGCGACCATGCTTCCGCGCCACACGCTGGTAGAGCTGCCGAAATTGCGGCGCCCCCTTGATCGCATGCATCGACAGCTCAATCAGAATCCAGCGTAACCACGTCGAGCCCTGTTTGGTGAGCCGCCCCAGCCGCGTCTTGCCACCGGAGGCATGCACGGACGGAACGAGCCCCGCATACGAACACAGGTGCCGACTATCGGGGAACCGGTGCACGTTGCCGATCTCGCTGAGAATCAGCAGCGCGGAGTAGGCGCCGATTCCCGGCATCGTGCACAAGAGCTGGGCCTGGGGATCAGCCTGTGCCTGCGCCTCGATCGTCTGGGCCGCCTGGGTGATCTCGTCCGTCAGGTGGGCCAACTGGCGCAGATACCCATCGAGCGCCAGCCGATAGCAGGGGCGCACCGCCACCGTGGCGAGGAACTGTCGACTCTTGACCCCGAATGCGGTCTTGGTCGGCGTGACAATCCCGTTCTTGCTCAGGATCGCGGCGATCTTGTTCTTGACTTGCGTGCGCAATCGCACCAGGGACGCCCGATAGCGGAGGATCTCCCGC
>VBOF01000231.1 GCA_005877855.1 Nitrospirota bacterium
CGAGGCCAAGGCGTTGAAGTCGTCGGTAGTAAAGTCCGTGAAAGGCTTGGTGTAGAAAATTCCGGCGTTATTCACCAGAACATCGATCGTTCCGAAGTGCTTGATCGCTGCTTCGACAGTTTTGACAGCGGTCTCCTGCTTACCAATATCGCCATCGACCAGGACCAGGTTGGGTGAGGCGGTCAACGATTGAGTGGCATGAAGAGAGGTTCCGACGACGTTATAACCCGCGTTCAGGAAGCCCTCGACCAAACCCGCACCGATGCCCTGCTGTGCTCCCGTGATGATTGCTGTTTTCTTGGCTGACATACTTGCTCCTTCGTTTACCCCACCACTTCGAAAATGATTTCAAGAGCGACCGGGACGCCGAGCGGAAGGCTTGCGACGCCATACACTAAGCGGCTGGGGTTCTTGCCTTTTCCGAAGACGTCTTGCAGCAACTCCGATGCACCGTCAGCGACTTTCGGTTGATCGCGAACATCTCCCGAAGTGGCTACCGATACGCCGAGCCGGACGATCCGCGTCACTTTGTCGAGCGATCCCAAGTGCTCCCGCGCGACTGCAAGGCCATTGAGAGCAGCGAGATAAGCCGCTTTCCGCCCGGCTTCCACATCAAGCTCCGCGCCGACGCGCCCAATGAACTTCGCCGCGCGGCCTTCGGTGGGAAGCATCCCGGTCAGAAAAAGCAGATTGCCTGTCTGCACCGCTTCCACATAGATGCCAAAGGGCTCAGGCGGCGCCGGGAGCTTGATGCCGAGCTTGGCAAGACGGTCCTCGGCGGTTGTTGAGTTTGTGGTCATGACAAAAGCTCCATTTAAATACCAGCGGCCGAAATGAGAGCCGCCATAGCCGTCCGGCGGATCGGTTGCCTACGGCTTCTCCCCGATGATCGCCTTTGCGGCCAAGGCGGTGATGATCCCGAACGGCAGATTCACCAGCAGCAGGTAAATCGTGAACATCGGCCCGCCCTGCCGCAGCCCGAAATATCCCGCCCCGCTCATCGGCAGAAAAATCAGGAACAGCGCCAGCACCGGCGCGAGGAAGTAGAGAAAGCCGAAAAGGTACAGGTGCGTCCAGGCAGCATCTAACAAGAGCCCGAACGGGATCCCCCACAGCCCGCCCCAGAAGAGCGGCCGGTATATATCCGGCGATTTGAATGAGATCGGCGCCTTTACTCCGAGTTTCTCGCTAAGCCCCAACGCGAACAGGACGTAGCTGAAGAGGACCACGGCCAGTGCGCCTAGAACCCCCGCTCCGAAGCAGATTGCCACCCGCTGTATCACAGTCATGATGAAACCTCCTTTCAACTACCAGCATGCGAGAAAATGGGGACAGGCTACTTTTCCTATTCCCTGCCAGTTGCATGCAGCGTCCTCGCATCATGAAAAAGTAGCCTGTCCCCGTTTCTCCTGTTCCAGTTGAATTGTTCGGCTAAGCTGCACGTGTCACTCTCCCTTCCTTGAAGAAGGCGAGCAATTCCTCGTTGACCTGGTCCTTGTGGGTCGTGCACATGCCGTGCGGCGCGCCTTTGTAGACCTTGAGCGTCGCGTTCTTGACGGTCTTGGACGAGAGCATGGCCGAGGCGCCGATCGGCACGATCTGGTCGTCGTCACCATGAAGGATCAGGGTGGGCACGTCGATTTTCTTGAGATCCTCGGTCAGATCCGTCTCGGAAAACGCCTTGATGCAAAAGTACGCAGCTGGGAAGCCGGCCATCATCCCCTGGAGCCAGAATGACTCGCGCACACCTTCCGAGATCTTTGCGCCCGGCCGGTTGTAGCCGTAGAACGGCAGGCTGAGATCCTTCCAGAACTGCGAACGGTCGGCCACGACGGCGGCACGAAGCTGATCGAACGCCTCGATCGGCGTGCCGCCGGGATTGGCGGGCGTCTTCAGCATCAGCGGCGGGATCGCGCCGATCAGTACGGCCTTGGCCACGCGCTTCGAGCCGTGCCGGCCGATATAGCGGGCCACTTCACCGCCTCCGGTAGAGTGGCCGACATGGATTACGCTCTTCAGGCCGAGCTTATAGACCAGGGTCTCGAGGTCGTCGGCGTAGGTGTCTATGTCGTTGCCGTTCCAGGGCTGGCTCGAGCGGCCGTGGCCGCGGCGGTCATGGGCGATGCAGCGGTAGCCGCGGGAAGCCAGAAAGAACATCTGGTCTTCCCAGGCGTCCGCGCTCAGCGGCCAGCCATGACTGAAGACCACGGGCTGTCCGCTGCCCCAGTCCTTGTAGTACAGCTCGATGGCTTTGGAATCTTCTTTACCGACAGTAATGTATGGCATATAGACCGTCCTTTTTGTGTGTGCGTTAATCTTGATGTGGGCAGAAAATAACGCAGTGCAATAATCACACCGACTCCCAGATCAAAAATGATGAGAAAATCAGGCAGTTATCGCGTAAGGGCTAAGGCAGTCGAACAGACACTTTGGTCTAGATCCACCACAGCATGGTGCTTTTCATTGCATGCTTGTTCCGCTGGTCCACCCCCCGCCCAGGGCCTTGTAGAGCTGGACGATCGAAACCAGGTGGAGCCGGCGGGTGGCCGTGAGCGACAGTTCGGCGTCGAAGAGACTGCGCTTGGACGTGAGCACGTCCAGATAGTTGGAGATCCCGCCTTTGTAGCGCAGCTCGGCAAGGTGCAGGGCCGACCTTAGTGCCGTGACTTGTTCTTCTTGTGCTAGCGTTTGATCGCGTGTCTTGCGCACCGCCACGAGGGCATCCTCGACTTCCCTAAAGGCCACCAAGATGGTCTGCTCATACTGGGCCACAGCCTGCCTGGCCTGGGCTTCGGCCGCCTGCTGCTGGAAGCCCAGGATTTGGGCATTGAACAGCGGGCCGGTCAGCCCCAGGCCGGCGACTCCAAAGTCTCCGCTTCCAAGACTCGACAGTTGCGGACTCGCCACACCCAGGAGTCCCGTGAGCGTGATCTTGGGAAACCGCTCCGCCTTGGCAACGCCGATCCTGGCGGTGGCCGCAGCCAGTTGCTGCTCCACCTGTAAAATATCCGGGCGGCGCTGGAGCAACTCTGACGGCAGGCCGGCAGGTACTTCAGGCGGCATCACCTGCTCAGTGAGTAAGCGTCCTCTGGGGATCTGGACAGGATTCCTCCCGAGCAGCACGCTGAGCTCGTTCTCCTTCTGGACCATCTGCCGCTCCAGCTCCGCCGTGCGGGCCGCGGCGTTGGCCCGTTCCGCCTCGAATTGGTCGAGGTCCAGCTTGGGAATCAGCCCCTGGCGAAGCCTCGCCTGAGCGATCTTCACGGACTCTTCCCATGATTGAAGCGTGCGCCTGGCGATGTCCAATTGCATATCCAACTGACGGAGATCGAAATAGGCCTGGGCTACGCTGGACACGAGTTGCAAAACGACGGCACGTCGGTTTTCCTCCCGGGCGAAGAGGTCCGCG
This sequence comes from Nitrospirota bacterium, assembly GCA_005877855.1. Classification (GTDB taxonomy): domain Bacteria; phylum Nitrospirota; class Nitrospiria; order Nitrospirales; family NS-4; genus NS-12. The sequence continues at coordinate 3,410 of VBOF01000231.1, forward strand.
CGTGCCGCTTCATTCTCCCTGCGGACCCGCCCCCAGAAATCAAGCTCCCAGGACAGGTTCCCCTGTACGTAATAACTCGACGGTGTAGGAAAACCGGGGATGTTCACTATGGTTAACCGGCCGAAGGAGGGCGCATTGCCAGTTGCGCTGGCCTGGGGGGCGAAGTCCGTTCGCGCGATGAACAATCGGGCCTGAAATTCTTCGACGCTCGCGACCGCCTGTTTCAGATCCTTGTTCTCGTTCAGTGCGATGCGGACCAGCTTTTGGAGCTCCGCGTCACGGAGCAGCTTCCACCACGGCAGATTGGCGATGGACTCTCCCTCCTTCTCTGCCATGCGGAAGGACTCCGGAGTGGAGACACCTGGTCGCGTATAGTCCGGCCCCATCGCGCAGGAGATCAGCAGCGCCGAAAGCACAGCCAAGGCGAGGCGGCGCATCAGTGCCCTCCTTCCGCTGGAGACGCCACGGCCGGCACCGCACCGGGGCTTGTGGCCGTTTGACTGGGACGGCGTTGCGCGAGCTTCCGGACCAACACGAAAAACAGCGGCACGAAAAAGATGGCCAGGAAGGTGGCCGCGAGCATGCCGC
>VBOF01000232.1 GCA_005877855.1 Nitrospirota bacterium
CACGTCAAGGACATCCTCGCGCACCTGCGCGTGGTCGAGAACCCGCGGGACGCGGTCAGTTGGAACCGGCTGTTGCTGCTGATCGAGGGCGTCGGGCCCAAGAAGAGCCAGACGCTGATCGACGCAATCCTGGCGCAGGAGGCCAGCGGGCTGGAGGCGCTGAAGGAAGCTGCTGCGAAGGGCTCCGGTCCCAGCGTCCAGGGCCTCCAGGACCTGTTACGCGTTCTGGAGGAAGTGAGCGGCGGCCGGATGACCCCGGCCGAGCAGATGAACGCTGTCTGCGGATATTACCTGCCGATCCTCAAGCAGCACTACGACGACTATCCCAAGCGCATCAAGGACGTGGAGCACCTCTACACGATCGCCGCGCGCTACGGCAAGCTGGAGTCGTTCCTGGCGGACCTGGCGCTGGAGCCGCCCGACGAGAGCGTGTTCGACGTCGAGGCGGAGGACCGGGACGACGAGCGGCTGGTCCTGTCCACCATCCATTCCGCCAAAGGGCTGGAATGGCACAGCGTCTTCATCATCTGGGCGCTGGACGGCAAGTTCCCGTCCGTCTATTCGATGAGCGCCGACGACGAACTCGAGGAGGAGCGCCGCCTGTTCTACGTCGCCATCACCCGCGCAAAACAGAACCTCTACGTGAGCTATCCAGTAGATGTCTATGACAAGTCCTCGGGCATGGTCCTCTCCAAACCTTCCCGCTTTCTGGACGAGGTCCGGCAGGACTGTCTCGAAGCATGGTCGCTGCTTGACGAAGATGCGTTCCGCGATTAGCAAGGGGACTGGCTACTTTTCCGAAAGTTGCCTGTCCCCCTGCTTTCTGGCCACTTTGTTATCTCTTCCTTTGATCCTGCTGCTGGCAGCTCATGCGAGTGCCCTGCAGCAGATGGAGCCGAAGGAGTTCGCTCAAGGAGTTGAATACACGCTGCTGATGAGTCGGGACGACAAGGTTTGCACGCATATGCTCGCTCTCTTCAATAGTGATCTCAAACAATTTGGATACGAGAAGTATGATGCGCATGAGGAATTCAAGTCTATTGGCTGGAGAAGAGAGAAGTATGTCCGTATGGAAGGCGAGAGGAAGGTTGAAGGTTCTGCCGAAGTCGCAAACATCGATATCAATAACGACGGAACGAAAGATCTCTTATTCCGCCGAACAACCTCCATGAGGGGATACGACAGACATGTTCTGCACATATTTCCAAACATCGCAACTATTGAAAAGGAATGGACTCTAGATGAAATAGTCCGTAGCCCTGGTAGGATCTCTCACGGTGGCTATTCGCTCGAACAACCTCCCACTAAAGGCACAGGAAAATCAAAACAAGCTAGCATTCCCCCATTGGCGGGAGTTTCACTTCTAGAACCCTTTACCCTTCATGGTACAACCTATATCAACATGCGCCCACTGTACGAACTATCCGCAGGTTCTGATCCTGCAAGTGAATTCTCGAGGATCAATGTGATAACTAAATATCGCCAGGGTAAATACGGAGGAGGTCCAGAACCGAACGAGCCGGAAACAGGTGAAAGAGACGACATCTGCTACTACAAGGTGCGAACGAAAAAGTTCGTCCCAGAATAGAAATCTAGAAATCCTAGAAATTGGGTGCGGCTCGATTAATTGCATTTTTCTCTGATGATGGTATGGCAGATGATCTTTAAACCACGATTATCAACCAACAATTAGACGCGGTGAGGTAGACAAACGATTAAATCGAGTCTGACCCCATTTCTTGTTTTTCTTCTCCTCGCACCGACCGTCCAGGCCGGGCCGGTTCCGGATCGGCCAGGGGAATGGGCGCGGCTCACCACGGAAACGGCCGAGATGGGACTGCCGTCCCGGTTTCTCCGCCTCCTGCCGCTGGAGTTTGTGAAGCTGGAGTTCGCTGATCTGAAGAACGTGGCGGCGGAATACCACCCAGATGGCCATCGCATGGTCTTCCACCTCAATCTGTCGGAAGGGAACCAAGGCAAACGGCTTCGGCCCCTCCGGCAGGTCGGAAACCACGATCTTGCGACCATCTATCACGAGCTGTTCCATGCCTATTTCGACTATGTGGATTTCGCTTCCGGGACTCCCAGAATGACGCCACAGGGAGGCCGGCTGTACGCGGAAGCGAAGCGGTTCGCGGCCTGCCGCTATGCCGTCGTCGAGGTCAGCCCGATCTCCGCTCAGCAAAACGCTCCCCGGAGGGGAAGGTTCGAGAAGCGCCGGATCACTGAACGCGAAAGCTGGGACGCGCTCAATGAATCCTGGGGCGTGTTCGTCGGGTGGGCGATCTGGAATAAGCTTGAGACAACGGACCGGTTGAACCCCACCACTCGCTGGGACTGGGATACCGTGGAGGAATATCTCGACCGTCTCGAGGCGGCCTACGTGAACAGAGAGCTGACCGGCTATTTCGAGCCGGCCAATCAGGCTGAGCGCAAGGGGATCCCGCGCTGGTATCTGGGCCCCAGTCACGCGATCAGCGCGCAGGAGATCGCGCTGCTCCTGGAGGTGATCCTCGACGAGACGCCCGGCATGGCCCAGTTGGCGACGCGCTGGATCTCGGCATCCCAGGACCAGACCACCGTGCTGACCTTAGGCACTTGCTAGATGTTATAGGTTCTAGGATCTGCCATTCGATGATGTAGGAGGACTGTTATGAAGAAGATGATGTCAGGGGCGAGGCACGGGCTGCTGTTGGTGCTGCTGTTGTCGGGCGCATCCGGACTCGCGGTGGAAACGACTGGTCCGGAGGACACATTGCGCACCCTCGTACGGGCGAATGCCGACAAGGATATTTCCACTCTGGCCCGGCTCATGGCCCATGATGCAGATATCGTGAGCTACAGTATCGGGGGGCGGAAGTATGTGGGCTGGCCCCAGTTCGAACGGGAAATGCAGGAAGAATTCAGGACGGTGACGCGTCTCGAGATCCCGATCATCGCGTTGAACGTGTGGACCCGCGGCGAGGTGGCCTGGTTCGCGATGGAACTCGACTACATCCGCTATGTCGGGACCGGCTCAGAGCAGCGTCGGATGCTGCTGCCGTTGCGTGAGACCGGCGTGCTCGAACGTCGAGAGGGTAAATGGGTCCTGACGGCGTGGCATGAGTCCTTCCGTGCGGAGGCTGCTCCGTTGGCGCTTTCCGCTCCGGTTCCGTGCGCATCGGGACAGCAGACAGGACCAGCCGGCCCCGCGGTCAGGATGCCTGACCTCAGCGGCGAATGGGAGGTGCAGGAGGAGGACAAGTCCTACAAGGCCGCGCTCGATCGTCACGGCAATGGTCTGTATTCCTGGCAGAGCGGCCGGATCGTGACCACCGTGATCGCCGGGCAAAAGTGGCAGGGCACATGGCAGCAGTCCGGCAATGACCGGGAAGGAGGGTTCGAACTGGTGCTGTCCGAGGATGGTTCACAGGCCAGAGGGGTCTGGTGGTACACGCGCGTCGGCGAGAAGAGCGACATCCCGCCGCGTCAATGGGGCGGCAGCTATGTCTGGAAACGAACGAGCGCAGGCCTGACTTTAGGAAACGCTCGTTGAAGGCCATGCGCGAGACGTTTCAGGGAGTCGCGGGCTTGGGCGCTCGTTTAGGGGAGAGCGCGACGGCGACAAAGAACACGCCCGTGGCGAGCAGCACGATGGCCGGACCGGTCGGCAGGTCGAACTGGAACGACAGCAGGACGCCGGCGACGGAGACGAGCACGCCGATCGCCACCGAGTAATCCATCATCCGGCGCAGGCTGGACGTCAGTTGATACGCGGTGGCCGCCGGGATCAGCAGCAGCGCGAAGACCAGGATCGCGCCGACGGTCTTGAGCGAAACCACGATCGTGAGCGCCACCAGGGTCAGCAGCAGGAAGAAGAACCGCCGCGCCGGCACGCCGGAGGCCTCGGCCATCTCCTGGTCGAAGGCGAGGAAGAAGAATTCCTTGGCGAAGAGGATCAGCAGGCCGACCACGACCGCCGCCAGGCCGGCGGTCAGTTTCAGCTCGTCGGCCGTCACCGAGAGGATACTGCCGAACAGGTACCCGTACACCTCCGCGTTGTAGGTCTTCATCAGGCCGATGAAGAGGATCGCGAGCGCCATGGTGGCGGTGTAGAAGATGCCGATGCTCACGTCGAGCTTCATGCGTCCCTGCTCTTCCAGAAGTCCCGTGATCCAGGCCGTCCCCAGGCC